>NZ_SJDU01000001.1 GCF_005518285.1 Brachyspira catarrhinii
GCGAGTAATAAAGGAGTCTCTCGCGAGTAATAAAGGAGTCTCTCCATCCGCATACCATTTTTTACCGCTATTTTCAAGTATTGTATCTTTTGGCAAAACGGGATTAATATTTATCCTTCTATGCGAAAGTAATTCTTTAACTATTTCTATTTTATTGGCTTGCACCGCTTTATGCAATGCGCTCCAATTAGAATTATCCGTTATATTAACATCGATTCCCGCTCTTATCATTCCTCGAACTTTATTAATATCGCCATTTTCTATTGATAAAAAAAATTCCGATGTATTATTATTTTGAGAATATAAGTTGAATGAAATTAGAAATAGAATAATTAAAATTCTTTTTATCTTTTTTGCCCTTTCCATAAACAACTTTCCTAATCTTTATTTTTATTATTTCTATTATTAACTATTCTGCTTATAATTGCGTATATGCAAAGAAGTATAAAACCAGCTATTAGCAATATATTTATAAGAGAAAGTTTCATTTTTATCTCCGAATGTTTTTAATTCATAAATTATAATATATCATAATTAAATTAATTTCAATTTTACAATTTTATAAATATTTATTTAAAATAAAAAATTGGGAAATAAAAATAATTTACTTCCCAATTCAAAATCTGCTTATTTATTTTTGATTTTTACCAAGTATCAAGCGGGTCGTCTTCTTCTCTGTAAGTTTCCAAATACATATCGGTTTTAGCCACTAAATTATCAAAATAGACATAGTATTTGCCGTAAGAATCTCGAGGGTCAACTTTAATGAATATACCCATAAAGCTGATTCCTTGTTCTGTTTGTCCTCTAAAATCTTCTTGTTTAACATTAGCGGGAACTTGAACCGTTACATTTTTCCAACCCATAAAGTTAAGAGAAACATTACCTATGGATTGAGGTTTTCCGTTTATATCGTAAATATAGAAGCTCATACTATTATTATGATTTCTTCCCGCAACCCAAACGCTTATCTCTTTGGTATAACCCGGTATTTTTACGGGTCTTGGAGGCGTAACGGAGAACCAAGGATAACCAGTTTTGAAATACTCAACTTTAACTCCAAGTATATATCTGTTTTCTTCCTCTCCTTCCGCAACCACATCTGCAGGTCCGCCTTCTCTACGAATAATATTTACTAATCCGTAATCTCGAGGCATAGCTCCTTGCCAAGTATTCGCAAACTCGAAATTATCTATAATAAAATTCGTAATAGATTCGGTAACAAAATTATTACCGCCTTCTTCTTCAGTTTGTTCAGCTGCATCTTGAGCAAATAACAAGAATGCAACGGTTAAAATTAACATTGTTATTAATATACTTAATCTTTTCATCTTTTATTTTCTCCTTTACATTAACTTATTATTGCTCTTCCGTATTTTCTTCTTCGCCTTCATCTTCGCCGACTACTCTAGCGCCGCCTTCCGTATATTGTTCCGAAGAACTTCCGCCAACTTCTTGTCCAAGAGTAGTTTCGATATCCGAACCGTCATAAGCTTCTCTAAATGTGTCGGTAACCGTTTGGAAATAATCCAACAATACCACAAAATTATCCGCTCTTTCTTCAGGCGAAGCCCAGAAACGGAAATTCAAGAATCTCAAACCTTTAGCTCTCGGAACATAAGGTTCTTCTTGAGGAATGAAAGACGGAACAGCCGTGCTTAAATTCTTCCAGCCGATATACTTCAAAGAACCTAAAGGCAAAGTATAGGTATAGCCGTTATAATCAGCGAATAGCATTTCTATCGTATAATTATAATTTCCTCCCCACACCCATACATCGAAAGTTTGAGCTTTACCAGGTATAATCTTTTGAACGGTAGGAACTAAATCAAAAAAGTTATAAGACCTTCTGAAAAACGAAACGCTTACCGATAACGAATTCGTGGAATTATACCCCTGATTACCCATACCGAACGGTTTTGTCGCAAATAATCTCATATTCGGATATTTCATTACGACACCGTTTTCATTTGTTCTTTCGCCCGTAAATAAGAATCTACTTGCATTCGATATTGGCTGCCATTCGTCCAATGTTTCAAAGTTGTAGAGCAATCTCGTTTCCATATAGATACTCGGACTTTGTCCATAAACAATAAACGAACTTATGCTTATGAATAAACAAGCGATTACGAGGCAGCGAGAATTTTCTCGCATACTTCTATAAAATTTCATAGCGCACTCTCCTTATATATTTATAGCTAATCAATTATATACAATAACTTGAAATAATTATATTATAATAATAAAAATTGTCAACTATAAAATATAAATTATTATAATAAAATTTTGTATAAAAATTTATAATTTAATTATATATGACCCATTATGGGCAATCCTATCATATAAAAGAAAATAATATTTGTCAATACTCCTATAATAGTCCCAAATACTATTCCGCAAACCACATCCAAAGGATAATGAAGTCCTACATAAACTCTGCTAAAAGCTATTAAAGAAGCTATAGTATAAAATAAAATCGCAGAACCCAAACCGTAACTTCCGACAGAAAACGAAAGCGCAAAACCGACCATAGTATGTCCAGAAGGAAAAGAATGTTTATCGGGAGGATACATTATGGGAATTTTATCATGCTTTTTATAAGGACGCATTCTGCTGAAAAAATTTTTTATATACAAAAAAACGAATATACAAATAAAAGCGGCGGTAATCGCTCTTGCAAAATATAAAATGGCGTATTTTATTCTAAACATATAAATTGAAAAATATAAAAAAGCCCAAACATATCCGTCTCCGAGTCTGCTCATAAGTTTCATAAAATTTTTGAAATAACCTTTTCTATTGTCTTTAAAAATTTTTAAAAATAATTTATCGTCTATTTGACTCATAATTTTAACGACTTTTAAATTATTGATATAATTCATTCTTTTGTCTCTTCTCTTTCTTTTAAGAAGTTTTTTTAATCTTTTTTTTCTTCGCTTTTTATTTTCAATATTATATTCGTTATATTCCATAATAATAAATTGCATTAATTTTATTTAATTGAATTTAATTAAAAGGTTAACATTAAAAAAAAATAAATCAACCGTTTTTTAAAAAAACGAAAATCATAAAAATTAATTTATGTTTCTTTTATTTACGATTAACCCATAACCGCTTATTTCAATCTCGGTTTGATTATTTAGAATGATGAAAAAATTTTTATCTCTTCTTTCGATATAATTTATTTTTGAATTTGGATATTCTTTGTCTATAGTATTAACCATATTTTTATGAATGCAGCTTCTTGGAATAGTGGAATTCGTCTCGTTTGCTCTAACGCTTTTCCATAATCCCGTTTCATAAAATATAAAATTGAATCCCGATTTTATTCTTACTTCGTATCCTTCGCCATTTTTGTATAAACTCACGGTTTCAATAGAATCTCCTGGAAAATTTATATTTATAAAATTCTTCGCTCTCAACGGCAGAGAATTTTCCGTTATATTTTGCGAATAAACTATTTGCAAACAGATTAAAAAATTGGCTAAAATAAAAATTAATACTTTTTTCATTAAATAAATCCTTTAAAATAAATATTATAAAAAATAAAAATTCAAATCTATTATTAATATTCGTATTTTATGAGAGTTATTTTATTATTTTTTAGTTAGTAAGTTGCGTATTAAAATTTATAAATTGTAAACCAAATCCAGCGGGAACGAGCTAACAGCGTGGCAATCCGCACATAATATATAATACTTCGCAATGACAATGCGTTATTTTTATAAAAAATTTAATCGTCCATTTTTTGTCCGATAAGTTGTCCGCTACTTGATATAAATAATTCCGTCATATTATTTAATTTTATTTTGTAATTGCCAAATTCTTTTTCCACATCCGTAATTAACGCTTGAGGATAAGAATTTTTTACGGTGTTTTGAACGGCATTAGGCAAAACGGTTGGCGGAATTGGAGTATAATCGCTGTCTATACTTTCCCATTCGCCGTTGGGCAAAAATTTTATTTCGATGCCGTTATTTAATTTCGCTTTGAATTTTCCATCGTCTCCTTCCACTTTGAATATTTGAGCGTTTGGAAAAGTATTTTGTATAAAACTTCGAGCCGATTGAGGTAAAGCCGAAACTGGAACTACCATATCCGCAAACAAAACCGAAGCGAATAATAAAGCGATTGATAAGATAAATATTTTTCTTAATTTTATCATTTTATAATCTCCTTGATTTTAATTTTTTATTTCATTATATATAAAAACAAGTATTTTGGCAATATATAAATTGTTTTTATTAATTAAAATCATAATACAAACTATATCTATCAACCAAATATTTCTCCCCATAAAATACCAAAGCTATATAATATTTTTCACCGCTTTTGAAATCGGTTGATAATTTATTTTTCGTTTTCTTAATATAATTATAATCTTTATCGAATAAAATTATATCGATATCTTTTTTGTATTCTAAAATAATATTTATCGAAGCGTCTATATCGGTTTTATTTTCTATCGAATAAAAATCTATATCTATTATATTTTCGTTTTTCAAATAAGGTTTAATATTTTCGTCTATGGAAATTTTTGCGTTATAATTTTTAAAAAAATAGCCGTAAATAATTTGTTTCGGATAATCAATCGTATTTGCGTTTTGAAAATTATCGTTAATTTCCGTTTCGGTTTTATATAAATATTCGTTTTTGAAATTGAAACTTATATTATAATTAAATTCGTTTTTTGATTCTTCAGAAACCAATTTAAAAAAGAATTTACCCTCTCTTAAAATCAAATCTTTCATTTCAATTTTGCCGTTATAATTTAAAATATCTTTTGAGTCTATTTTGAATAAAGTTTTTTCCGCATTTTCGTCCAATATTTCCAAATTTATATTATTACGACTTTCGGCTTTTATAGAAAAATCCATTATAAATCCGTTAGTGGGGCTTATATTATAATAATCAATATCTTCAGAGCTTAATTTCGCTTTTATTAAAATATCTGAATCTACAAATTGAGCGTATTCGGGATTGTCGTTCGGTTCTATTTCTTTTCTTTCGATTGTATTATTTTTATTGCATGAAAAAATTATTAATAAGAATATAATCGTTTTTTTAAATCGTTTTTTAAAATGCATAAATATTTTCTTTTTATTCTTGAGAGACTATTTTTAAATAATGCAAAAATTCTTTATCTTCGCATATAGTTTTACCTTCATCGTCCGACAATTTTGCGACTGGTTTTCCATTAACGCTTTGAAGTTTCATTACTATATTAAGAGGTTTCGCTATAGGTTTAAAATCGTTCATAATAAAAGTGCCTATCCCGAAAGTCACATTAGTTTGATTTTTAAATTCTTTATATATTTTATATGCCTTATCAAAATCCAAACTGTCGCTGAATAGTAAAGTTTTCGTCATCGGATTTATTCTTAATTTTTTATAATGATTTATGACTTTATAACCCCATTCTATAGGATTTCCAGAATCATGCCTTATTCCATCGTAGAGTTTTGCAAAATATAAATCGAAATCTTTTAAGAATTTATCCGTTCCCAAAGTGTCCGACAAAGCTATTCCCAAATCTCCCCTATATTCATTAACCCAAGATTGAAGCATGAATTTCTGGCTTTCGGCAAGTCGCACTTTATCCAAAGCCTGCCCGACTTGATAATATTCATGGGCGTTCGTTCCAACGGCAAGTATATCGTATTTTTTTGCAAAATAAACATTGCTTGTGCCGACAAAACATGACGGCGGAATTTTTTTCTTCAAAATATTTATAACTTTATCCTGCCATTTGAAAGAAAATCTTCTTCTCGTGCCGAACTCGGAAAATTTAAATCCGTTATTTTCTTTATGCATTGGAATTAGTTTATTCTCAATTTTTTCAAGCAAATTTTTTTCGCCCTGTTTATAAACCGAATCTTTTTTATTTTTTTTTATTACCGAATAATGATAATATATTTCGCTTATCATAGACAAAACGGGAATTTCCCATAATATCGTTTGATACCAAGGTCCTTCGATTTCAACGGTAAGTTTATTATTGTCGAATAACGCTTTTATATGCTCTTCCAAAGGCTTATATAACTTTAGGAATTCTATATAATCTCTTTTTATGAATCGTAAAGAAGCCAAATAATCGAGTTCTTCTTTATTAAAATGAATATTGCAAAAATTTTTTATCTGTTTCAAAAATTCCTCATGCATTTCGTAAGTCCAATTCAAAATATTTCTGCTTTTGAAAACATAGCGAACCCATACATTTGAAAATTGCCTTAAAGCGCATTGTTGCATAGTAAATTTATATAAATCTGTATCGAGTAAACTAATTATTATAGGTTTCATAATAAAAATCCTTCAATTTTTATCATTCTTACTTATGATTTTTGAGATTTTATAAAGTCTGTAAATTCCCGAAATGAATCCGAAAAATATTCCGACTATAAGAAATAACGGAGCGCTTCCCAATTTTTTATCGACATAATAACCTACCAAACCGAGTCCCAATATCATACTTGCAAATTCAATTCCGAGCGATGCGTATTTTATGCCGTTTTTTAAATCTTTATTATCCATAATTTTTTATTCTTAAATATTTGTTAATTTATTTAATTAAACGAAGTAAAAATTAGAGGATTCGCGTTTTCCGTAGCGAGCGTTAGTTCGTATTCCAATATTCCTGTTTTTGCGCTTCCTATAATCTCTCCTTTTTTCAAATCTTTATTTTCCGAAACTAAAGAGGTGGCAAGTCCTCTATAAGTCGTTATTATTCCGAGTCTATGATAAATCACTATAGTAAAACCTTCGTTATTGTTGTAAGTTATGCTGTGAACCGTCCCCGCCGCCGTGCTTCTTACCAAAGTTCCCGCTATAGTTTCAAATCCTACTCCTTTTGATGTTAGAGAATTTTTTTGATAAGGTATAGAAATAACGGCGTATCGAGAATCTATTGGCAAAATCGAAGGAATGGATTCCAAACCGTTGTTTTTTGAATTTACATTGGCTTTCAATTCGTCCAAATAATTTTTTACTCTTTCAAATTCTTCCGCTCTTGCGTTTATAATAGCCGCTTTATCTATAAATTCCATATTTGTATAATCCGTATAATCGCCGTAATTTCCGCTTTCTTTTGCATCTCTCGTTAATCTAATCATATTCGTTCTATAATCGTAATTCGTAACGAAAGAATTGAATAAATCTTCGAAATAATCTACCTCGTCAAGTCTATTGCTATAACTTCCTTCTAATGTTTCCACTTTATTTGCAATGACCGTATTTTTTGTTAAATAAGAAAAAGCCGCGAGTAATGCGGCGCAGATAATAACGGAAAGTATAATAATCGAAAATATGGATAAAGATACGGTTATAGTTTTCTTTTTTGAATGAGGAACGAACATAAAATATAATCTTTTTGAGAGAATATTTTTTAACCCTTCCAATCTTTCGGAAAACTTCGATTTTTCTTCGTTCGTATATTTGCGATTTCTTTTTTTCTTTTTGTTTTTATAAGTCTTATACATATTGATTATTTTAACTATAATATTAAATTTTATCAATATCAATTAATATATATGTTCGTCAAGGCTTCGTATATTTTAGTCGAAATTTCTTTTAAAGCCTTGTTCCCGCCGAGCCTCCAATCATGAATAAATCCAGCTTCTACCATAACGGACGGCACATCTTTAGAAAATGTATTTTTATTATATATAAACTCGAATTCGTCTCCCAATACGATTAAACCTCTGATTGCAATTCCTTCTTTTAATAAACCGTTTCTATCGTAAAAATTCCAAACCGTTTCTGGAATATATCTGTCGTAAGCTATCGTAGGAGAGATTTTATAATTTTCTTGCATCTTTTCCGATATCTTTCTTGCCACTTGCATCGAAGCGTTAAACTCTCCGTTATAAGGACTTACGATTACATGAAAGCCTTCCGTTTTCGCTCTTCTGCTTATATAAGGCATATAATCGAAATGCAAACTTAAAAGCAAATCAAAATTATTGTCTATGGCGTAATTTCTAATCGCGTATAATTCGAGTATTTGGTATCTCGCCATATTCGTATCTCTGTAAGTATTTTCCGCTTTAGCTCCGTATATTCCTAAAAGTTTTCCGTAATTATTCGTCATATATTCTTTTATCGGTCTTGAATAATAATCTCCCTCTCTGCTTAAAAGATATTCAAATCTGTTGTCTTCGTCAAGTATAGCGGTTAATTGTTTGGCAAGTCTTAAAGTCATATAATATTCGTATCCAAGCCATCCAACGCTTCCTTTAGTTATCACATTATGCCCAGGGTCTATCAATATTTTAACTTTACTACTTTTAGGCTTAATATTCGTTCTAATCAAATTATTATAAATTGAGCTATCGTTTTCTATTTTTATATTATCGTTAGCGGCTACTATCAAAGACACAAACGCTACTATTATCAAGACAATAATAATGGCTGAAAATATGATAAAATAATTTCTATTTTTCATGATTATTTTAATATTCGGATTTTTTAAAATTTATATAATATTTTTGTTTACATTAATCATTCAATCAATAGATTTTATAGATTAAATAATTTTATTTGCTATAAACTTCAAAGTATATTAAACTATAACAGGTTTCGTTTTTAATATTAAAATTATCAAGGTATATGTATGAATGATTGCGATTTTAAGTCCAGAGTAGATTTTGTTTCAGACGAAATATTAGAAATGATTATAGACGGCGGATTTCAAGTTGGCGATAAATTGCCTAACGAACTTGAGATTGCCAAAGATTTAAATGTAGGAAGAAGCACCGTAAGAGAGGCTATAAAAAAACTCGAAAGTCAAAATATTTTAGTTATAAAGCAAGGAGCTGGAACTTTTATATCGGATAAAAAAGGACTTATGGATGACCCTATGGGGTTTAGATTTTTTAGAGATAAAAATAAGCTTGTGAGAGATATTATAGAAGTGAGAATGATGATAGAGCCTACTATAGCGGAAATGGCGGCGTTAAATTCGGATAGAGAGGATATAGAACAAATAAAATATTTTTGCAAAAAAGTAGAAGAAGATATACTAAAAAATAGAAGCCATACTAAAAACGATATATTATTTCATACCGCTATCGCTAAAAGCAGCAAAAATAAAGTAATTTCTAATTTAATACCAATAATTAATAAATCGATAGAAATGTCTATAGATATTACCGATAACAAACTTGTTTCTACAACTATAGAATGCCATAAAGAAATACTTGAAGCTATATCGGAACATAATCCAATAGCCGCTAAAGACGCTATGACATTGCATATAATTTATAATCGCAAATATATAAGCGAAAAATTATCAAAAATAGAGTAGATTTTTAAAAGAATTTTAATCCATTTATTATATTGTTGATTATAAAATTATGATAAAATTCAAATTTCAATGAAAAATTTATATAGTTATCAAGTTTTTAATAAAAAATTTTAAAACATAAGACAATTTTTTATCAAAAATGCTTGACATTTATATTTTTATGTATTATACTATAAAATAGATATGATGATTTTTAATAAATCGTCCGATGTTTAATTTATTGATAGAGGTTTTTATGTTTGATAAATATGTGTCTACTCCTATAATACCTGTCGCAGTAGTCGAGACAGAAGAGGAAATAAGAAAAATAGCGGACTTTTCTTCAGAGTATTTGCCATCCATAGAGCTTACTATGAGAACGGAATACGCTTATAAGGCTCTTGAAATATTATCTAAAGATTATTCTAATTTAGCGGTTGCAGCGGCTACGGTTATATCTCCAGAACAAGCCGATAGAATATTAGACTTGGGAATAAATCTTATAATAAGCCCAGGTTTTCAGCCTATAATGTTGGAACATGCAAAAAATAAAGGATATAATTATATACCAGGAGTAGCTACTCCGTCAGAATTGGAACAATGTCTATATAGCGGTTATAAATATTTAAAATTTTTTCATGCTGGAGTTTTTGGCGGTATAGAATGGCTTAAAGGAGTCGGAACGGTTTATTCTCATACTGGAGTTAAATTTATGCCTTTGGGCGGAGTTAGTATTGATAATGTTTTAGAATATTTGAAACTTCCAAATGTATTTGCATGCGGCGGTTCATGGTTATGTCCAAGAAATTTGCTTTCGGATAAAAACTGGAAAGAGATAAAGAAAAGATTTGAAACGGCATCTAATTTAATTAAGGAGTTAAAATAATATGTCTTATATTGTAGGTTTAGGCGAGCTTATGTTAAGATTATCTTCGTTAGATAGCGAAAGGCTTTTGCAAAGCGCTATGCTAAACGCCACTTTTGGAGGAGTGGAAGCCAATGTATGCGTATCGGCTGCAAGGTTTGGATTAAATGCGAGATATGTAACGGCTTTTCCAGATAACGCTTTGGGCAGAAAGGCTGAAGAGCTTTTATTAGGGCAAAAAGTGGACACTTCATGCATAGTATGGAAAGGAAAAAGATTAGGGCTTTATTTTTTAGATATGGGATATGACCATCGTCCTTCTTCCGTTACTTACGATAGAGAATATTCTGCAATTAGCGAAATAAGTCATGCAGATTTTGATTGGGATAAAATATTTTACGATGCCGAATATTTTCATATAACGGGAGTGACTCCTGGAATAAGCGAAAGCGCAAGAGAATTGACTATATACGCCGTGAAAGAAGCTAAAAAAAGAAATGTAAAAGTTTCTTGCGATATTAATTATAGAAAAAAACTTTGGAAATACGGAAAGAATATATGGGATGTTATGCCAGAAATAGTGGAACAATCAGACATACTTTTTGCAAACGAATACGATGCCGTTAAAATACTTGGTATAAAAAGCGATTTGGATGTGGATGGCGTTATTAATGATGAAGAATATACCGATTTAATGGAAAGAACCATAAAAAAATATAATTTAAGTTCGGTAATAACTACTAAAAGAGAAGTGAAAAGTTCAAGCTATAATATTTTTAGCTCTAAAGCTATAATGAACGGAAAATTATATAAATCAAAAAAATATGACATTAACAATATAGTAGATAGAGTAGGTTCTGGAGACGCTTTTGTAGGAGGAATATTAAGCGGTTTATATTTATTTGATAATCCGCAGGATATATTGGAATTTGCTACCGCTTCTTCATGCATTAAACATACTATTTATGGAGATTGGAATATAACTTCAAAAGAAGAAGTTATTAGCCTTATGAATAGCAAGGGTTCGGGAGATGTCAGCAGATAATTTTATATTTTATAATAGGCGAGATTTTTATGAAACAAATAATAGATAGATATGAAATTTTTAAAGTTAATCCAAGATGGGTATTTTTAAAAGTTATAACTAAAGACGGCATAATAGGTTTTGGCGAGCCTGTTATAGAAGGAAGGGCGGATTCTGTTATAGCTTGCGTAAAAGAGCTTATGGATAATTATTTAATTGGAAAAAACGCATTGGATATAAACGACCATTGGAATGTGTTATACAGAGGAGGTTTCTATAGAGGCGGTCCAATATTAATGTCTGCTTTATCTGGAATTGACCAAGCTTTATGGGATATTAAAGGTGAATTTTTGAATGTTCCCGTTTACGAACTTTTAGGCGGAAAATGTAGAGACAGCATAAGAGCTTATTCATGGGTTGGAGGAGACAGACCTTCCGATACAGGAAATATGGCGTTGGATAGAAAAAATAAAGGTTTTTCAGCGGTAAAAATGAATGCAACGGAAGAATTACAGTATATAGATTCTTATGACAAAATTGATAAAGTTCTTGAGAGAGTCGCTTCAATTAGAGAAAAATGCGGAAAAAATTTCGGAATAGGAATAGATTTTCACGGCAGAGTTCATAAACCTATGGCAAAAGTGTTGGCAAAAAAATTAGAAGAATTTAACCCCATGTTTATCGAAGAGCCTGTTTTATGCGAAAATTATGAGTCGTTTAAAGAAATAGCGAATATAACTTCCATTCCAATAGCTACGGGAGAAAGATTATTTTCAAGATGGGATTTTAAGAAGATATTTCATCAGGGAGCGGTGTCTATTATACAACCTGACGCTTCCCATTCTGGCGGAATAACGGAAACTGTAAAAATAGCTTCTATGGCGGAAACTTACGATATAGCTTTGGCTTTGCATTGTCCTTTGGGACCTGTCGCTTTGGCTTCATGTTTACAAATAGACGCCGTTTCATATAATGCCGTTATACAGGAGCAAAGCATAGGCATACATTATAATAAAGGATGCGATGTTTTGGATTATATAAAAAACAAAGAAATTTTTAATTTTAAAGACGGTTATTTGGATATTCCTAATAAATCTGGTTTAGGAGTAGAAATAGACGAAGAAAAATTGAAAGAAGAAAGCAAAAAGGTTTTGGATTGGAAAAATCCAATATGGAGACATAAAGATAATTCTTTTGCCGAATGGTAAAAAGTTATACATAAAAAATTTTATAAAAAATAGGAGAATAAATATGTCAGGCGTTAATATGATTATAGGATTGTTAGTATATGTGGTTATACTAATGTTTTTCGGATGGTATATACCAAGAAAACAATCGGGAGGAGCGGATTTTTTACTTGGAGGAAGAAATGTTCCTTTCGTATTAGTTTTAGGCACTGCCCTTGCGACATTAGTTGGAACTGGTTCTACTATGGGAGCTGTAGGAAGCGCTTATAACAATGGATGGGGGGGGGGTGCTTGTCGGAATAGGCAGCGCTTTAGGATTTTTTATATTGACTTTCGTTTTTGTAAGCGCAAGAGAATATAAATTTGTAACCGAAACGGAAGAGCTTGCTTATTATTACAATAATAATAAAGGGTTAAAAATTATTGTATCTATAATGCTTACTTTAGGTTCAATTGGATGGTTGGGAGCGCATCTTCTTGGCGGAAGTTCTTATTTGGCTCATATAACGGGCTTAAATATAAATCTTTGCATGATAATTATGGCTTTTTGTTTCGCCGTATATATTTTATTAGGCGGATATTTAGCCGTAGTTGTAACGGATACAATTCAGGCTTTTATACTTTTCATTGGATTTTTTGCTATGGCTTTTTATTCTTACTACAAAGTTGGAGGAATGGAAGCGATTGAAAAAGTAATGGACACAGGAGCGTTAAGTTTTTTAGGCATAGGAAAATTAGGACTTTTGCCTGCCATTTCAACAGTTTTAGCTATTGGGACTAGTCCATTATCCGTTCCGTCATATAGGCAAAGAATTTACTCGGCTAAAGATACTTCCACCGCCAAAAGGGCTTTTTTAGTAACTTCGATTGCCATTATTATATTTTCCGTCTTTCCAGCAATGGTTGGTATGTCCGCTCATGTTTTAAATCCAGATATAGAAAATGTTAATTTTGTATTTCCTTTTATGGCAACTTCTGCGTTTCATCCTTATATAGGGCTTGCGATATTAATATGCGGTATGTCGGCGTCAATTTCTTCTGGCGATTCGGACGCTATGACGGGAACTACAATTTTGGTAAACGATGTTTATCAATTAATTATGGGAAAAGCCATTCCTGCAAATAAAGTAGTTTTATTTTCAAAAATAACGGCTTGCTCGGTAATATTCGTTTCGCTTTTATTTATATGGTTTGCAAACGATATTTTGGGCTATATTCAAACTATGATTTCAATGCTTTTGGCGGGAGTAACCGTAGCTGGAGTTTTTGGAAGATTTTGGAAAAGAGCCACTTGGCAAGGAGCTATAGCGGGAATAATTATGGCAACCGTTGTATCTTTTATAGTATCTTCAAATAAGCAATGGAATTCTTTCTTTGGAGGTCCAATTATTCCAGCTTTAATAATATCTTCTTTAAGTTTGGTTATAGTTTCGTTAATTACTCCTAAACCAAATAGAAGTAGAGAGGAAGTATTAAAAGAAATAGTTAGCAATAGAGAAGGTATGGGATTATAAAATTATAATAAGTTAATAGTAATTTAATTAAGGAGAATATCGATGAAAGTTATAGCTTACGCGGTTAGAGATGATGAAATTCCTTTGTTCGATAAATGGGGAAAACATTACGATATAGAAACGACTATTGTGCAAGAAAATTTGAGAGAAGACAATATAAAAATGGCGTCTAATTTCGATAGCATAATTTTTCTTGCAGAAGATACAATGAATAAAAATGTATTGGATAAAATAAAATCTATGAATATTGATTATATTGTTAGTCGTTCGGTAGGAGTGGATAATGTCGATTTTGCTCATGCAAATAAATTAGGCATAAAAGTGGCAAATATTCCAGGATATTCTCCGAATTCCGTAAGCGAATACGCCTTGCTTTCTACTCTCGCGTTATTAAGAAAATATAATTTATATATAAAGAGAGTTCAAATGCAAGATTTTAGAATAAAAGGGCTTATAGCTAAAGAAATTAGAAATCAAGTAGTCGGCATAGTTGGAGCTGGGCGCATAGGTTCTCTTACTGTTAAACATTTTTCAGGATTTTTTCCTAAAAAAATACTTATTTTTGATAATTTTCAAAATGACGAATTAAAGAAGTATGCAGAATATGTTTCAATGGATGAAATATATAAAGAATGCGATATTATAGTTTATCATGTTCCGTTGATTGAAGAGACAAAATATTTGATACGCAAAGAAAATATAGATAAAATGAAAAATGGAGTTTTCATAATAAATGTTAGCAGAGGTAAAGTTATGAATACCGCCGATGTTATAGACGCTTTAAAATCTGGCAAAATAGGAGGAGCCGCCATAGATGTATATGAAAACGAGCTTCCATATTTTAGATTTGATAAAAGGGAAACTTTTATAGAAGACGATATGTTAAGAGAGCTTTTGAGTATTCCTAACGCTATAGTCACTCCGCATGCGGCATTTTATACGGACGAAGCGGCGTCAAATATGGTGTCTGTGTCTCTTAAAAATGCAAGAGAGTTTTACGACACGGGCAATTGCTCAAATATTATTAAAGTATAAATAGAATGCGGTTATTTATAAATTTATTTTTATAATTAATAAAAATAAATTTAATTAAATAAAAAATAAAAAATTAAAGGAGAAAATCATGAAACACATGAAACAAAAGAGAAGCTACATCCTATTATTTGTATTGGTTTTATTAATAGGATGTAAAGAGAATTCCGACCAAGTTATTCGTTTTAAGATGGGGCTTGTCGACCCAGAAAACAGTAATTACGGTATGGGAGCAAAGAGGATATCTCAAGAGGTATCAAACGCCACTTCTGGAAAAATTATTATAGATGTTTTTGGAAGCGGACAGTTAGGCAATGAAAGAGATATGTATGAAGGCGCTCAACTTGGAACTGTAGATATAGCTACGATTGCAAATCCAGTTTTAACTTCATTCATTCCCGAAATGGCTATTTTAGACCAGCCGTTCTTATTTGAAACGGAAGAGCAAGCTCACAATGTTATTGACGGAGAGCTTGGAGAATTAATAAAGCAAAAGGCTTTGGAGCAAGGAATACATATCGTGGGATGGATGGAATCTGGTTTTAGAAATTGCTTTTCTATTCGTCCAATTAAAAATTTATCAGATTTTAAAAATTTGAAAATAAGGACAATGGAAAACGCTACGCAAATAGCGGTATTTGAATCCTTCGGAGCTATTCCAACTCCGATGCCCGCCACAGAACAATATACGGCTTTACAGCAGCGAACAATAGATGCTGGCGAGAACGCAATTGCAAATGTTTTAGCGAATAAATATTACGAGGTGGTTAAAAATATAACTTTAACTCGCCATCAATTTGTTTTTATAGCTATTGGATTATCGGATAAAGCATGGAATAGAATTCCAGATGAATTGAAGCCCGTTTTCGTGGAATCCGTAAAAGAAGGAGCGAATTACCAAAGAGCTTTATTATCCGAAGCAAATGCAGAGGCTGAAGTAGAGCTTAAGGAAATTGGCGTTACTTTTTATAATATAGATAGAAACGAATTAAAAAATTCGGCAAGTCAGAAAATGGTATCCTTTACTAATAGAATACCAAAAGATTGGATAGATGCCTCTAAAATATTAAATTAGGCTTTATGTTTTTTGTAATGCAGCCTATTAAAGTAGGCTGCATCAATTGAATTAGGAATTAATTTATGAAGAAAATTTATAATTTTTTAAATAGAATAGAATATTTTATTTTGATAATAACATTTACTATAATGATATTATCAACTTTTGCCCAAGTTATTAATCGAAATTTCATCGGTTTAAGTATTTCATGGTTTGAAGAATTAGCAAGATATTCGATGGTGTATATGGCTTTGCTTGCAACGGAAATTGGATTGAGAGACGGCAGCCAAATTTCTATTACTCTATTAACGGATATAGCAAAAGGTTTTTTAAAAAAATTATTACTAATTATTGTAAAAGTTATTATTATAGTTTTTTCAGCGGTTATTTTTATAACTTCTTTCCAAATTCAAAGAGTTCAAATTATGGCAAATCAAACATCGGCAGGACTTCGTATACCTATGGTGATACCGTATTTTGCATTAACTCTTAATTTTGGAATAATAGTAATAACGCAGAGTTTACAGCTAATTATGATAATATTTTCTAAAAATAGAGAAATAAAATAAGAATTTAAGGAGAAAAAATGTCTGGTTTAATTTTATTTGGTTCTTTAGCCGTATTATTGGCTATTGGAGTTCCTATAGCTATTTCATTAGGAGGCGCGACTTTAATAACGGTAATATTTCTACAAGTTCCGCTTTCTGTTCTTGGGCAAAGAATTTTTACAGGTTTAGATTCTATTTCCATTATGGCTATTCCGTTTTTTGTATTAGCTGGAAACCTTATGACTAAAGGAGGTATTTCAAGGAGATTAGTTAATTTGTCAAATAGTATTATTGGCAATTTTAGAGGTGGTATGGGATACGCGATGGTTTTAGCTTGCGCTTTTTTTGCGGCTTTATCGGGTTCAGCGCCAGCTACCGTTATAGCTATAGGTTCTATGTTATACCCAGAAATGGTTAAACTTGGATACCCTAAAGCTAGAGCTGCTGGTTTATTGGTAGTATCTGGTGGATTAGGACCTATAATTCCTCCAAGCATAATTATGGTTGTATATTGCACAATAACAAATAGCTCGGTTGGAGATATATTTAAAGCTGGCATAGTGGCGGGTATTTTAATTACAATAATAGTGATGGCTATAGGATTCTATATATCGCATAAGGAGAAATGGCCTATAAACGAAAATAAAATTTCATTGAAAGATTTTTTGATTTCTTTACTTAAAGCTATTCCCGCTATAATGCTGCCTGTTATAATATTAGGAGGCATTTATTCTGGATTATTAACTCCGACAGAATCTGCAAGCGTAGCTGTAGTTTATTCTTTTATTGTCGGAGTATTTGTATATAGAGAGATAAAAATAAACGATTTATTAGAAATATTGTTAAATTCAGCTAAAAGTAGCGCCATGTTATTATTTATAATAGCCACTTCTACGGCATTTTCATGGATTTTTACTTTCTCTGGTATATCGGGACATTTAGTATCTACGATAATTTCATTAAATCTATCGCCAATTTTATTTTGTTTAATAATAGCTATAATATTATTAATATTCGGGACATTTTTAGAAGGGATTGCCACTTGCGTATTATTAGTGCCTGTTTTATGGCCAATAGCTCAGAGTCTGGGCATAAATTCCATACATTTTGGCATGATAGTCGCTCTATCCAATGTAATTGGAACAATGACGCCTCCAGTAGCCGTGAATATATTTGCCGCGGTAAGCGTAACAAATTTAAACATAGGAGAAATAGCCAAAGGAGAAATTCCGTTTTTTATAGGGTATAATATAATATTTTTCTTATTTGTTATTTTTCCTTGGTTTAGCACTTTTTTATTAGGTAATTAAGTTTTTAAAACTAAAAACAAAAGGAGATATAAATTATGGAAGATTTGTTTAATATAGAAGGTAAAAAAGCTATAGTAACGGGAGCTTCTAAAGGATTAGGGTATGCAATGTCAGAAATATTAATGCAATGCGGATGCGAAGTTGTATTAATTGGTTCTTCTGATAAGATTTATGCATCCTACGAAAATTTTAAGAAACTTGGATATAAATGTTACGCAATAAAAGCGGACTTGATTAAAAGAGAAGAAAATTATAGAGCTTTTGAGGAAAGTATGAAATGCCTTAATAACGATATAGATATACTTGTGACAGCCGCTGGAATACAAAGAAGGCATAGCGCCGAAGATTTTCCAATTTCAGAATGGGATGATGTTATTAATATTAATCTTAATTCTGTTTTTATTTTTTGTCAGCTTGCAGGAAAAATAATGCTAAAAAAAGGAAAAGGTAAAATAATAAATGTGGCTTCTATGTTATCTTTTTTTGGAGGGCAAACCGTTCCAGCCTATAGCGCATCAAAGGGTGGCGTAGCGCAACTTACAAAAGCTTTAAGCAATGACTGGTTAGGAAGAGGAGTTAATGTTAATGCTATAGCGCCTGGTTATATGAATACAGATATGAATGAAAATCTTATTAAAAATCCAGAAAGATTAAAACAAATATCCGATAGAATACCCGCGGGTAGATGGGGAACTCCAGATGATATGAAAGGCATCACAATATTTTTATCATCTGATGCATCGGATTACATAAGCGGCGCTATAATCCCCGTTGATGGCGGATATTTGGTTAAATAATTATTTTTTAAAAGGAGAATTAAAATGAATAAAGATAGTAAAATTATTATGGAAAAATGGAGTATAATGTCTCCAAATGGCTACGGATTACATAAATGCATTGCGCCAGAAACCCATGACTGTAACGTAGTAAATATATTAAGATTAAATATAAAAAAAGGAGATACTTTTAAACTTAAATCTAATGAATTAGAAATGAATGCCGTCTTAATAAAAGGGCATGCCAAAGTTTCTAATAGAGATTTAAATGAGGAGATGGATAAATTAGATGCATTTTACATTCCTGGCAATTCGGATATATTAATAGAAAGTATGGAAGATACTATTTTTTATATCGGAGCTGCAATTTGCGAAGGATATGGAAAAACTTTTTTTAGAAAGTTTAATAAATATTTGGAATTAGGAAATATACATCAAATACATGGAAAAGGCGCTGGGCAAAGAGAAGTATTTTTTACTCTAAATCCAGAAGTTCCATCATCCAGATTACTATGCGGACTTACTTGGGGACAAGATGGTGGATGGACTAGTTGGCCTCCGCATCAGCATGAAAATGACCTTGAAGAAGTATATTGCTATTTCGATATGGATTATCCAAAATTTGGAATGCATTTAAGTTATTTAAATTCGGGAGAATTTAACGAAATAGTATCGCATGTAGTTCAAAGCGGTTCTATGGTTTTGGCTCCGAAAGGCTATCATCCTACTGTGGCATCGCCTGGAACTATAAATACTTATTTTTGGGTTTTAGCCGCTCATTCGCATAAGAGCAGAAGATATGATTTAGCCATAGCTGACCCTAAAATTATTATAGATTAAATATTAGTTTAATATTACTAATAAGGAAAATTTAAAATGAAAAGAAATATTAAAGATATGCCAAGTCAAAAGGTAAGAGAATTATCTCCAGAAATAGACCCTTTAAAAATAGGCATGGGTTGGACAGTTCAAGATTTAGATAAAATTCATGTTTTTATAGAAACCACATACGGGCATAGTCATCCTGGCAGCGCTCATTTGCTGCCTATAGCGCAAGAAGCGTATAAAGAAATTGAAAATAATAACGCCAAAGGGAATTTATTTTTCACTACGGATATTTGCGATGGACAGGCTCAAGGGCATGACGGTATGAATTATTCGCTTCCTTCAAGAGAATTTATTTGCAATATGATAGAATGTCAGTTTAACGCTACCGCTTTTGATAGCGCAATATTTATATGTTCATGCGATAAAGGAGTTCCCGCCCATTTGAAAGCTATAGCAAGATTAAACGCTCCTTCTATAGTTATAACGGGAGGAGTTATGCAAGCGGGACCGAATTTACTAACGCTGGAACAAGTTGGAACATATTCCGCAAAATATCAAAGAAACGAAATAACCAAAGAAGAGTTTTTAAAAGCTAAATATAACGCTTGTCCGAGTTGCGGAGCATGTTCTTTTATGGGAACGGCTGGAACGATGCAGGTTATGGTAGAAGCTTTAGGGTTAAGTTTGCCTGGCAGCGCTATGATGGCTGTGGAAATGGAAGATTTAAAGAATGTAGCAAGGATAGTCGCTAAAGAATCCATAAGACTCGCATATGACAATATAAAACCTTCCGATATACTTACTCATAAAGCTTTTGAAAACGCTATTATGATTCATTCTGCAATAGGCGGTTCTACTAACGCTTTGCTTCACATTCCAGCTATAGCAAACGAACTTGATTTAAATATAGATATAGATTTATTTAGTAAGATTCATAAGGAAATTAATTTTATAACAAATATAAGACCGAGCGGATTTTATCCAGGTTCTTACTTCCATAAAGCTGGCGGAGTTCCCGCGGTTATGAGAGAGCTTAAAAAATTCCTACATCTCGATGTTATGACGGTTACTGGCAAAACTCTTGGAGAAAATTTAGAAGATTTGGAAAAAAGCGATTATTTTAAAAAATCTGACGAAGAATTAAGAAAAATTAATATTAAAAGAGAAGATATAATAAAACCTTATAAAAATCCTATAAAACAAGGAGGAGCGATAGCCATACTTAAAGGGAATATAGCTCCAGAAGGCGCGGTTATAAAACATTCGGCTTTACCTAAAGAAATGAGAAATGTAGTATTAAAAGCCGTAACTTTTGACAGAGAAGAAGACGCTATGAAAGCGGTAATAAGCAAAGTAATAAAACCAGGCGATGCCGTTATAATAAGATACGAAGGTCCAAAAGGTTCATGTATGCCCGAAATGTTCTATACAATGGAGGCAATATCTTCGGACGAGTCTTTAAGTTCAACGGTGGCTCTAATTACGGACGGACGCTTTTCTGGAGCTAATCGAGGTCCAGCAATAGGACATGTATCGCCAGAAGCAGCGGCTGGAGGACCGATAGCGTTAATTGAAAATGAAGATTTAATCCACATAAATGTAGACGAATATTCTATTAATATTATTGGAGTAAAAAACGAAAGGAAATCTAAAGAAGAAATAGATAGTATTTTAAACGAAAGAAGAAATAAATTAAAACCTTTCATACCTAAATTTAAAAAAGGAGCTTTAGCGGTTTATTCCTCTTTAGCTAATGGGGCTATGAAAGGAGCTTATATGGAAATTAGATAAATTCTATGATATGAGCGTAAATTTTGATTTGAATACGGCTTTTGAAGTTGCAACGGCTATATTTAAATTATAAAAACTTATAATAAAAGGAGCTTTATTATAATATAAAGCTCCTTAAAATATTATTTTTTATTTCAAAAATTTTATTTCCAAGTAGGCAAATAAGAACCTTTGAAATTATTGGCGTAAACTTCTTCGACAATATCCGATTGATAAGCCTCGATAACTTTTTTATATAGCTCGTTGTCTTTATCTTTCGTTCTTGCAGCTATCAAATTAACGAACGATTTTCCGCTATAAATTGCGGGGTCGTCTTTAAATATATAATCCGTTCCAGGATTCAAACCGAAATCAATAGCGTAATTTCCGTTTATAACGGCGCATGCCACATCGGGAAGTAAGCTGTATATTCCGCCAGCTTCAACTTCTACTATCCCCAAATTTAAAGGATTTTCTATTATGTCGGACACGCTCGGAGTATCTCCAGCTTCTGGACGAACTTTTATCAATCCCGCAGCTTGCAATACTTTTAACGCTCTTCCTCCGTTTGAAGGGTCGTTTGGAATCGCCACTTTATCTCCGCTTTTAACCTCGCTTACATTTGAGATTTTTTGAGAGTAGATATTCATTGCCGATATATAAGTGTCGGCTATTGCGACTAAATCGTAGCCTTTGTTTGACACTTCATCGTTGAAATAGGCATAATGCTGAAAGGCGTTCAAATCAATCTCTCCGTCATTTAAAGCCTGATTCGGAATCGTATAATCGGAGAAAGTATATAATTCTACAGTTATACCT
>NZ_SJDU01000010.1 GCF_005518285.1 Brachyspira catarrhinii
TAAAGATTGCATTTTTTGTAAGATAATTAAAGAAGAAATTCCTACCAAATTTATAAAAGAAAACGAATATTGCGTGGTTTTTGCCGATTTGAATCCGAAGGCGAAAGTCCATTTATTAGTCGTTCCCAAAAAACATTTTAAAGATATTATGGAAACGGACGAATTTTATACGAATAAAGTTTTTGAAACTATAAAAGAAGTCGCCAAAGAACAAAATTTATCTTCTTTTAGAATAATAAATAACTGCGGAAAAGGAGCGGGGCAATCCGTTTTCCATGTTCATTTTCATGTTCTTTCGGGCGATAATTTAAAAGAATAATTGGAGCGATTATGATAGACAGCCATTGCCATCTTACATTAATATCAAAAAAGAGCAAAGAATTAAAAGAAGTTTTAGAAAGAGCGAATAAAGCGGGAATATTATATTTCCTCGATATTGGAGTTCATCCAAACGATATAGACGAAAGAATGTTTATATTATCCGAAGCCGAAGGAGTTTTTTTAAGCATCGGTTATTATCCCGATTATTCGGGCGAAAATGACGAACATACTATAAAAGCTTTTGAATTAAAAATAAAAACTTTGAATAAAAATAAATTAAAGAAAAAATCCGTTTACGCTGTAGGAGAGATTGGACTCGATTATTATCATAATTCGGAAAATAAAAAAGAGCAGAGAGAATTTTTTAATAGTTTATGCGAGGTTGCAAAAAGAGTAGACTTGCCGATTTTGATTCATAGCAGAGACGCTTTCAAAGACACATTTCAAATATTGAAAGAAGCGGATATTCCAAGAAGAGGATTATTCCATTGTTTCAGCGGAAATGTCGAAGAGGCTAAAAACGCTTTAGATTTGGGCTATACCGTTTCCTTTTCGGGAGCGGTAACTTATCTTAAAAACGATTTTATCAGAGAAGCCGCAAAATATGTTCCAAAAGATATGTTTACGATTGAAACGGATTCTCCTTATTTGACTCCGCAAAAATTGAGAGGGCGAGCGAACGAACCTTCGTTTATTCCATATATCGTAGAAGTTTTGTCGGAAGTTAGAAAAGAAAGCAAAGAAGATATTATGAGAACGGCTTTGGAAAATGCGGTTAGAGTTTTGGAACTGCCGATAAATTTATTATAATTTTATTTTTTGATTAATAAATTTATTTTAAAAAAATTAATTTTCTATTTCGGTTTCGATTACCACATTATAATCGTTTGAGCTATAACTTTCTTCGATTATATAAGCTTTGTTTGTTAATTCCGCCGATTTGTTTGCTTCAATTCCGCTTTCAATCAATATTTTATATAAAGATTCGTATGCTCTTCTTAATGCGTTTTGAGTTAAAGTTTGTCTCGTATAAGCGTTTAATCTTGCCGTTTCGGAAATTTCAATTGAAGCGTTTGCTCTAACGGTTGCGCCAATTTGTCCTTCTCTTTTCATTTTTTCCAAACTTTGAATAACTTTTTGATATAATTTTTTATCTTCAATTTTTATTTCTGTAAAAAAATTATCGTCCTTTTTATATTCTTTTATAATAGCGTCTTTTTCAAAATCGATTAAATTATCTTCTTTTAATGCGAATGCGACTATATTATAATCTTCTCTGTTTATTAAATTCGCAGTTTGATTTGCAATATAAAAATATATTTCGTTTATGGCTTTTTCTTTGCTCGCTTCAAAACTTAAATCGCTATAAGATTTTGAATATAAAATTCCTTTTTCTAAATTATTATTTTTGCAAGAAAAAATATTTAATAAAATTATTAAAGCGGTAAAAATAACGAAAATAAAATATAACTTGTTTTTTTTCATAATTTATTTATAATATATCGTTTCGTAAAATAATCAATAATAAATAAACGGAGATATAATTGAATATTAAAGCAACCGTAATTTTATTTCCAGCGCTTTTAATTTCTTTTTTTATTTATTCATGCAAAAAAGAAGAAGATAATTTACTCGAAGATATGGCTTATTTGGATAAATCTTATATCAAAACTTTGCTCGACATTAGAAACAATCAAAATATAAAATCGAGCATTGAAAGATTTATGGTAGATTGGAACGGTTTTAGAAGAAAATATTACAATATAAACGAAGAAGACCCGCAATGGAAAACGGATTTCGACACTTTGCGCGACATACTTATTAGCTCTCACTATTATATCGTAAGCGGAGAGGACGAAAGCGCGGGTTATTTGATATTTCATGATATTAAATATGTTTTGTCGGATTTGAGAAAGAGAAATAATGTAAATTGGTTTTTCGATAATTTGAACGCGATTTATAAATTAAGTTATAGACTCGGAGAATCTTCAAAAGTTTATTCTGTTGGAAATGTTTTTATAACTGCCGATGAAAAAGAAAAATTTACAACGATTTATAATTTGCTTAATTCGGCTATAGAAAATACGATTGACGAATTCGATAAAAGCAATATTTATTTGCTTAAACTTAATCAAGCGAGATTCGAAGCTATAAGGCATAATATAAATGTTATAAATAATTTAGGAGATTCGATAGGAATAGATATTGACGAAGATAATTTTAAGGATATTGCAAATTTATGCAATAATATTCTAAATATATATTTTAATACTCTTCAAATAATTAATAATTAAATAAAAAAGGCTAATATATACAACAAATGAAAGGATTTTTAATCGTAAATAAACCAGCGGGCATAACTTCTTTTGACGCTATAAAAAAAATAAGGAGAATTTTAAGAGAAAAGAAAATTGGACATGTAGGAACTTTGGACCCATTTGCCGAAGGAGTTTTAATTTTGGCTTTGGGCAGATATACAAAATTATTTTTTTTATTTGACGATATGCCGAAAGAATATATAGCGGTTGGAGTTTTTGGAGAAAGCAGAGATACGGACGATATTAACGGAAATATTTTAAAAGTTTCGGATAAAAAAAATATTTTGAGTTTTGTTGAACTTGAAAATATTATTAAGAAAAATTTTTATGGAAATATAATTCAAAAACCGCCGATTTACAGCGCAAAAAGAATCAACGGACGGCGAGCCTACAATATGGCGAGAGAAAATATAGATTTTGAAATTAAAAACGTCAATGTCCGAATAAACGATATAGAATTATTGGAATACGATTTTCCATTTTTTAAAATAAAAACTTCTGTTAGCAAGGGAACTTATATAAGAGCGATTATAAGAGATATTGGCGAGATAACGGGAAATTTTGCCTATACGAAAGAATTGCGCCGAACGGCTATTGGAAATTTTACTATAGATAAAACCCAAAATTTAAATGATATTTCAAATAAAAATATATTGTCTTTTTTTGAAATGTTTGAAAATGTCGATAAAAAAATTATAGAAAATGAAAATATTATAAAACAAATTCTTTGCGGTAATACAAAAACGATTGAAAATTTTGAAATTAGTAATAAATATTTGGTTTTAACCGATAAAGAAAATAATTTAATTGCGTTAATAGGAAAGAAAGAAGAAAATAAAGACAATAGAAAAAATAAAAATATATTTGCATTTATTAATTCTTAAATATAAAAATATAAAAAATATTTTTAAAAGGTTTTTAAAATGAAAAAAATTATTATTATCCTTGCATCAAGAATCGGTTCTACAAGACTTCCTAAAAAAGCGTTAAAACCAATGGCAAATTGCGATTCTATGCTCGAGCTTATCATAAGAAGATTGAGAAGTTCTAAAAAAGCGCATGATATTATTGTGGCAACCGAAGAAAAATCTTATAATTCATTTAAAAATATTTTTGAAAAACTTGAATGCCGATATTTTATCGGAAGCGAAAACGATGTTTTAGACAGATATACGAAAGCTGCCGAAAAATTTAACGGAGACATTATAGTGAGAGCTACGGGAGATAATCCTCTTGTGAGCGTAAAAGCTTTGGATATGATTGTCGATTATCATATAAAAAATAACGCCGATTTGAGTCATTACGATGCGCTTCCTTACGGGAGCGGAGTCGAGGTTATAAATTACGAAGCTTTGAAATATGCGAACGATAATTCTAACGATTATTTCGAGCATGAACATATTACACAATTTCATTATAGAAACTCGGACAAATTTAAAATTGAAAATCCGAAAATAATCGAAGAATTTGCCATGCCAGAATTAAGAACAACGGTAGACACGATGGAAGATTATAAAAATATTTGCGCTTTATTTGAAAAATATAATAACGATATTTATATTGATATTGATACGATTATTAAAGACTTAAAAAATGAATAATTATTATATTTATATAATTCTATGCGAAAACGATTCTTTTTACACGGGAATTACAAACGATTTGATAAAAAGATTTGATAATCATAAAAAAGGAAAAGGAGCGCGTTATACTAAACTATATAAACCTTTAAAATATTTGTCGGTTTGGGAAGTAAAAGACAAAAAACTTGCTTTAAGAATAGAATATTATATAAAAACAAAATCTAAAAAAATAAAAACTTTATTTATAGAAAATAATAAATCGATGCCAAAATATTTTAACGAAGAGAAAAACGAGAATATTAAAATCAAAAGTATGAATAAAAATAAATTGAATAAAATAAACGAAATTTTGAAAAATAAAGAATAAAAAATAAACCGCTTTTTGGGATGAAGAAAGCGGCTTATTACAAATATAGTTATTGGGGGGTAGTCCAATCAACTATATATATTATCGTATTAGCGTTTTTAAACTTTAATAATTTTGTTTTATAAAAATTGAAAATAAATTAAGATAAATATTGAGAATTATTTTAAGAATAAAAAATATTTAATTTATAGTTTTTCTAAATTTTTATCATGAACAAGTTTGCAAATTAATTTCAAGTCGAATAAAGAAATATATTTGAAATTTCCCGTATATTCGTTTTCATTTTTTCCAGCGATGCTTATTGATAAATTTAAAGTGTATGGTCCTATATATATTGAAGCGTTGTCAATCACTCCGCTTAAATTTAAATCGATGTCGATTGGAATAAATTTTAACGAAACCGCAGATAATTCCGTCATCGTGGCATGGAGAATTCTGTTATTTTTATCGTCTCTAAAAACCAAATCGGAATTATCAAAATTATTGGTAGTCATATATTTTAATTTTTTAGGAGTCAACTTCGCTTTTTCCAATATTTTATTGAATCTTGCCAAAAAATCTTTTTCGTTAAAAGGCTTGAGTAAAAAACCGATTGCCCCCGCTTCGAGCATATTTGTCATAAACTCTTTGCTTGCCTCTCCCGTATGAACAATTGTATGAACCGTATTATATCTATCGTCCGAACATATATTTTTAGTTATATTGATTATTTCTTCATCGTCTTCCAAAACATCGATAATCGCTATATTGAAAGGTCTTTTCCCGAGCGTATTCAAAATTTTATTTTTATCTTTCAAAGCGACAACATCAAAACCAGCCATAATCAATATTGACATCATACTATCTCTGATTTTTAAATCCGATTCGTAAATCAACACTCTCATAAAAATTCCAAAATAAAAAGTTAATTGTTATTATATTATAGAAATAATTAAAATCAATGATATTTTATTATTTGCTTTTATGTTTTACATTCAAACCGTAGTTTTTAAATTTTTCCAAAACTATTTCCATTTCGCTGTCGGGCAAAATTGAAAAATCGCCTATAGTTCTAACGCCAATATACAATCTCGCTAAATTTTCAACTTCCATCATCACATGATAAGCCTTTTGAAGATTCTCGTCCGCCGCAACCAAACCATGATTATTCAATATGCAGGCTTTATAACCTTTCATAGCAACCGAAATATTATCGCATAATTCTTGCGTTCCGTAAGTCGCATATTTTGCGCAAGGAATTTTATTTCCACCCGCAACTCCAACCATATAATGTATAGCGGGTATATAATCTATATTTAGTATCGAAACCATCGAAGAATAAACGGCATGATTATGTATTACCGCATTGAAGTTAGGATTGTCTTTTAAAATCGATAAATGAAATCTCCATTCGCTCGAAGGAATTTTATTTTTTTCAGGCTCTCCGTTTGAATCTACAAAAACTATATCGTCTAATTTCATAATCTCGTAAGGCATTCCCGAAGGAGTTATAAGCATTCCGTCTTTATACCTGACGCTTATATTTCCCGCAGTTCCTTGATTTACTCCGTCCGCTTTCATTTTTAAGCAGGATTCTATTATTTGTTTGGCAAAATCTTTCCTACCGTTTGAATTAGATTTTTTTACGGTTTGTTTGATTATTTTTTTAGCCATTGTTTCCTCTTTAATTATTCTGCAATTAATCGGCAACACCTAAAGAAATATATTTTATTCCTCTTTCGCTCATTCTCTTTTTATCGTATTGATTTCTTCCGTCAAATATAATCGGCTCTTTAAGTTTGCTTTTTATTTTATCGAAACTCGGTCTTTTGAATTCGTTCCATTCCGTTATCAAAATCAAAGCGTCCGCGTTATCCAAAACATCGTAAGAATTTGAAGAGTAAATGATTTTATCTCCAAAAATAGTTTTTGCAGTTTCCATAGCTTTAGGGTCGTAAGCTTTTATTTTAGCGCCTTTCTCCAAAAGCGCATTGACGATAGTTATCGCGGGAGATTCTCTCATATCGTTAGTTCTCGGTTTAAAAGAAAGTCCCCATACCGCGAAAGTTTTATTTTTTATATCGTTATTATAATGTTTCAAAATTTTATCCACAAAAACTTTTCTTTGATTTACATTAACTTTATGAGTCGCTTTAAGTAAATCCGAATCGATTCCAAAATCCGAAGCGGTTTTAATCAATGCCTGAACATCTTTTGGAAAACAACTTCCTCCGTATCCCAAACCATGAAATAAAAATTGGCTTCCTATTCTTTTATCGCTCGACATTCCGATTCTCACCAAATCCGCGTTCGCTCCGACTTTTTCGCATATATTCGCCATTTCGTTTGCGAAAGATATTTTTGTGGCAAGAAAAGCGTTTGCGGCATATTTTGTCATTTCGGCGGATTTTATATCCATAATGATGATTGGATTTCCCGTCCTCGTGAAAGGATTATAAATATCTCTCATTATATCAATCGCTTTTTCCGAATTAGAGCCTATAACGACTCTGTCTGGTTTTAGAAAATCGTCAACCGCCGCTCCCTGTTTTAAGAATTCGGGATTTGAAACTACATCGAATTCTCCTTTATAATTCTTTTTAATTTCATTTTCTACCAATTTATGAGTGCCGACTGGAACTGTGGATTTATCGACTATAACTTTATAATTATTCTCTTCGTTCATTGCCTTTCCAATATCGTTTGCAACCGACAAAACGAAACTCAAATCGCAATGTCCGTCATCGCCCGAAGGAGTTCCTACCGCGATAAAACAAGCGATGGATTTTTTTACCGCGTAATTCAAATCGTTTGTAAATTCCAATCTGCCTTCAGAAACATTTGAAAGTATTAATTCTTCAAGCCCAGGTTCGTATAAAGGCGTGATTCCGTTTTTTAATTTTTTTAATTTTTCTTCGTCATTATCTACACATATAACATTATTTCCCATTTCCGACAAACAAGCTCCAGTGATTAATCCTACATAGCCCGTTCCTATGATACATAATTGCATATTTAATTCCTCTTTTCATATAGATATTTAATTTTTTATATAATATAATAAATCGTTCTATTTTGCAAATATAAAGTAGATATTTATATTATTTTTTCCGAAAATAAAAAAGACTATATAGAACAAGGGATTATAAATGGACGATTATATAAAAAGTCTTCTTAAAGATTTTTTTGAAGAAGCGTTTGATATGCTCGACAGGCTCGAACAGAATATTCTTATTTTGGATAAAGACAGAAATAATACGGACGCCGTGCAGGAAATTTTTAGAGCCGTTCACACTTTGAAAGGAAGCGCTGGTGCGGTGGAACTTTTCGACACTCAAAAATACGCTCACAGATTCGAGGATTTGCTCGATTTAATAAGAAACAACGAAATAAAAGTTGACGATAAAACCGTAGATATTTTACTTAAAGGAATAGACATATTAAAAGAACTCATAAACAGCGCGAGCGAGGAAAAAGAATATTCGGGAAATATTGAAGAAGAGATAAAAAATTTGGAGGCTTTCAAAAATTCAAAATTAGGTTCTTCAAATTCTTCAAATTCCGAAAGTTCCACAGAAAGTTTAAATATATCAAGCGATTCAAATTCGGCTTCGAGCGGAAAATACGATAATTTAAATTTCGATAATTCCGTTTTAGAAACCATAAGAGAAAATGCCGAAGACGGAGTCAAAACAAAATTAGTATTCGTTAAATTCAACGCGGAAAGTCCGATGAAAACGGTTGGCGGAGTTCAAGTTTATGTGGGGCTTAAAGACAGCGGAGATATTATAGCGAGTGTTCCTCCGTTGCAAAATTTGGAAGGAGACGAATTCTATCAAAATGTAATTTATGTTTTGGAAACGGTTGAAGAAGACGAAAAAATAATAAACGACATTACCTTGCCAGAAATAACGGAAGAGATAAAAATCGAAGAATTTATTTTGGAAGAATACGAAAAATTTTTGATAGATAAAAAGAATAAAGAAATTGAAAAATCTCAAGAAGCGCAAGCGACAAAATCGAATCAATCGAAAAGCGAAAAAGACTTAAAACATGAAAGACAAAGTTCTTTTTTAAGAGTGGAAAGCGACAGAATTGACGATATGATGAATCAAGTCGGCGAGCTTGTAACAAATAAAAGTTCTTACGAGCAATACGATGACGATTTGACGGCTTACAGCAAAGTTATAGGAAACGGCATAAACGACATTAGAAAATATTATAAAGACAGCGTTATTCAAATATTAAGAAAATTGGAATATTACGCGAGCAAAAAAGAAATTAAAGATTTGAGAAACACTTATATTGACGGCTTCAACGAAAAACTAAACGATATGGCGAAAATGGAAGAAAATTTTAAAGATACTTTAGATAAATTTAGAACTTCCTATCAGCTTCTTACGAGAGTCACAAACGACTTGCAAGAAACGGTAATGAAAATAAGAATGCTTCCAATCGCTCAAACTTTCAATAGATTTCCTCGTTTGATAAGAGATTTATCTCGAGATTTAGGAAAAGAAGTCAAACTTGAAATGTCGGGAGAAGAAACGGAACTTGACAAATCGGTTATAGAGGTTTTGGTGGACCCTTTGATTCATATAGTGAGAAACGCTATGGACCATGGAATCGAAATGCCGGAAGAGAGAATTCGCGCGGGAAAACCGAGAGAAGGAATAATATCTTTGAACGCGTCTCATAACGGAAACTTAATCGTAATAAAAATATCGGACGATGGAAAGGGAATGTCTCCGCAAAAAATATTTGAAAGCGCCGTTAAAAAAGGACTCGTATCGGCGGATGCAAAATTAACCGAAAGACAAATGCTCGAATATATATTCGCTCCGGGATTTTCAACGGCTACAAAAGTTACAAATCTTTCGGGACGAGGAGTCGGAATGGATGTCGTAAAAAAAAGTTTGGATAAAATTAACGGAACTGTCGGAATAGAAACGGAACTCGGAAAAGGCTCTACTTTCCTTTTGAGAATTCCTCTCACAGTCGCGATTATTCAAGCTCTTATTGTGGACGCCGAAAAAGAATATTACGCGATTCCAATCAATAGCATTTCGGAAACTCTAAAAATCAATGTTAGCGATATTCAAAATTTGGAAGGAACGGAAGTAATAAAAATAAGAGAAGATGTTATAAATGTTTTGAGCGTCAAAGAATTATTCAAACTTCCCGCAAGATACGAAAATAATATAAAATCGTATTATGCGGTAATTTTAGCGTCAGAAGAGAAAAAAGTCGCTTTGCTTGTAAATAATTTGATTGGCGAACAGGATATAGTTATAAAAACTCTCAAAGATAGAATAACGAAAGTGGAAGGAATATCTGGCGCTACGATTTTGGGAGACGGAACGGTTAGCTTTATTTTGGATATTCAAACGATTGTCGGACTCGGAACAAAAAGAATCATAGAGAGAGGAAAATTCGGCAAAAAACCTACTTCAAAAAACGAATTAAGGAATTTCATCGATAGGTTGAAGAATAATCAGATTCCAGAGGCTAATATTTAAGAATTATAATATTCAAAAATAAACCTATTTTATACTATCTTTTTGTAAAACTTCCGAATATTTAATTTCATAATAATATTGAAAATCTTCCAATCTCTCTTTATATTTCTCTTTCCATTTTTTATCATTGTATAAAGATTTATAAATATTTTGTAAAGGATATATAGCTCCATAATTGCCGCTATGACTAAAGCCCGTATTATGCAATATTTCATGAAATACTATAGCCGATAAATAAGGTTCTAATAAATAACCGCCGTTTACCCAATTCTCCACGGATGGAAAAGCTATCCATAAAGTGTCTTGCGAAACATTATCCGCCAAACAGTATAAAGATTTTCCTAAAACTCCCAAAGCGGCGACTCCCGACATTTTCTGTTTTCTTATAGCCACGCTGTAATTTCTATTTTTCAAAACCGTCATAATTCTCTTACTGTCGAGTTTAGAACCTACTTTTATATTTCCGTTAGGACCGTTCGTGTTTACCGCGGAATACATGGTAGTCGCTAAAACTTTCTCTTCAAATTCGGGCGTATTTATCATAAACTTGACTAAAGATAATTTTCTGAGCATATTTCTTTTTTCGGCTATAGTTATTTTTGCGTCTTTGGGATTAAACCAACTTAATTTAACATTCCAAGCGGGATATAATTCTTCCATTTTCCGCACATAATTTGCATCGTTTGTGGAAATGCGCTTATAATTAGTATTTATTTCGGTAACGTTTGTTTTAGAGTCTTTAATAGATGTCGGATAAGTAATTTTTTGAGCGCAACTGACAACTAACAATAACGATATAAATATTATAAATGTATTTTTTATATTTTTCATAATAAACTCTATTAATATTAAATCTTCTATACTTAATATAACAAAATATAATAAATTTTCAAGTATTTTATTTTCTTAATTTTCTGCCCTGTTTGTCGGTAAACATATCAAGTAAAATCATAACAATATCGACTATATACCAAATGCCGAAACCACCAGCCGTAAGCCAAAATAAAATTCCCGTCCCTATTTTTCCGACATAAAATCTGTGAACGGGCAAAAATATAGCAAGAAGTAAAGTCGCAATCCAACTTCTATCCGATATTTCATTATTATTTGATTCGTTATAGCTCATTTGTTATCCTTAATTATTTTATATTATTATATTATAAATGAAAATTAAATAAAGTAAAATCAATTACATAGATAAACCCAATTTTGAAATCTCGGCTTCTATCTCAATCGAACGCGCTAAAATTTTTATCACATTTTCAAAATGCTCGTAATCGATATTTTCGTTTTTATGCGACTTCAAATATTTATCCAAAACCTGATAACCGCCGATTTTATATTCCCAAACCTCTTTATCCACATTCTTAAAATATAAACTTTCATTGACGAATAAATTTTTATCTTTTTCGTTATAAATCGCTTTTACGATTTTCTCGTTTTTATTTTGCTTGTCCTTAAACATCGGCTCTCCGACTTCGTTTTGTATTTTCAAATTTCCCAAATGCAGATTGTAAAGTTCTTCTCCCAATTTTGCGAATTTAAAAAAATCCTCTTTGCTTTTTACGAATGGAATTTTCGGAAAATCGATTTTCAAAAAATCGAAATATTTTTTTCTATATTCTTTATGAAACAAAACTGCATAAATATAACCTAAAATTTTTTCGGGTTTTATATAGCCATATTTTTCGTTTATAAATTCTCTGAACTTCGGCGTAAAATTTTCTATTCGTTCGGATTTTTCAAAATGTTTAATATCCTCGAACATTCCTCCGACTTCTTCGTTTTCTTCTCTCAATATTTTTCTAACATTTGCCGTATCGTAAATATAAAGCGGTAAAACATACGCGCTTGCATTTGAAGTTTCCATTATATGCAAATCAGTTATTTTATTAGTAATAAATGCATGTTGGTATTTGTCTAAAGCGACTGAACGATTAATAACTAATCCTATATTATTGTCATTGCGAGCCTCTTTAGAGGCGTGGCAATCTATTTTGTTTGGATTGCTTCGGCTTCGCTCTCGCAATGACGGTAAAAAGTGTTGCATTACTTCGGTTCGAGGATATGCCATAAATCCTTTAGTTTCTTCATTATAATAAGTCCAATAAAAATCAAATGGACGATAATTTATTTGTATTATTACTCCATTTTTATTTAATTCGGATTTCTTTACCGAATCGATTGCAAGTTGAATTTGCCAATCCCTTCCGTCTTTTTCAATCTTATATTTTTTAATATTTTCTTCTTTAGATAAATTGCAAAAATCTTTAATCATTTCTTTAACGCTTTCCTTCGTTTTATGAATAACTACGCTATCTCTTTGAGAACAAATTCCTGTGCTTGAAATTCTAAACATATCCTTTACGCTATAGCCTTTATCGTATTCCGCTTTTTTATTTTCATCCTGCGGAACAAATAAGAAAAACGGCGATTCTAATTTTAATTCTTTCCATTCTATATTATTCAAACTATTATCGAATAAGAATTTATATTTATCTTCTCTCTTTCCAAATAAATCGTAATGATAAACTTTTGCAAGTATATCTTGATTGATTGCTTCGGCAGTTTCGCTACCTCGCAATGATGAATTTGAATTCTTAATAAAAATATTTATACTAACTCCTTGCATTATGTCGAATACATTTTCGTCTTTGCTTCCATCGGGCGAGATTTCCTTTTTCCTAACATTGCCATGCAAATCCAAAATATATATTTTATCGAAACTCTTTAATAAACTGTGTCGCATTCCGCGAAAAGTCGGATTATCCAAAAAAGAATTATTTGAAATAAAGCCGAATATTCCGCCTTCCGTCTGTTTATTCAATTTCATTTCGGCAAATCTTATAAACTTGACATAATCGTCCAAAAGCCATTTGGGATTTTTTTCTTTTTCAATTTTTCCGTTTCTCACTATCGCCAAAGGTTCTTTTTCCAAACTATCTTTATATTCGCTTCTAATTTCCTCTTCGAATATTCCTTTATTTGCGCTCGCTCCGCTGTATGGAGGATTTCCCGTAATTATCAAAATATTTTTATCTTTAGTTTCTTGGGCGAGTTCCGTTTCCTTTATCAAATCGACTAATATTGAAAATTTTCCCTTTTCTTCTTCAATATTTATCGTTTCCAAAGTGTTGGTTAAAAATATATTTAATCTTTCATCGTCCGATAAATTATAATCGAATTCTTCTTTCAATGTTTGAGATAATTTCAAATGAGCGATTGTGTATGGAGCAATCATAAACTCGAAACCGTAGAATTTATTTATAAGTTCTTTCGGTTTATATTTCGCCGAATTTTTATCGTAATAACTTAAAGCCTTTCTAAAAGAGTCGAGTAAAAATGTTCCCGTTCCAGCTGCAAAATCCAAAAGCGTTATCGAATCGCCTTGATTTAACGCTTCTCCAAAACCTTTATATTTATTAAAATCTTTCTTCAAAACCAAATCGATAGAATTAATTATAAAATTAACCACGCTTTGCGGCGTATAATAAACCCCTCTTTTTTCTCGAAGCTCGGGGTTATAATAAGACAAAAAAGTTTCGTAAAAATGCATGTAAGGGTCTTTATTCATGATAAGTTTTAAATTTTTATCCAAAGAAAATTTATTTAACTCTTCGATTATCAATTTTTCGTCTATATTATTATTTATATTTACTATTTCTATTAAAAGCCAATCTATAGTTTTTAATTTTTCATCGTTGCCTTCTTTCAAATTTTTCAAAAAATTACTCATAGCTCTAATAAGCGGAAAAGATTTTGGTATATATTCTGTTAAATTATACAAATTTATTTTTTCTCCGTCAGCGTTTAACTTTGCCAAAAATAAACTGTAAGTTAAAGTTTGAGCGAAGTTGTCGCAGAAATCGGCATAATCTATTTTTGAGTAAATAGTATTCTTAAAAGTGTCGTATAAAGCTTTTACTCTTTCGTTATTTTCCATTTCAAGCAAACTGTTTTTTAATAATTTAGTTCTTTCTGCCAAAGCGTTTGCAAATTCTTTAGCGCTGTTTATAGGTTTCGGTTTATGAGACAAAAATAATTTAAAAATTTCAAAAAGTTTATTTGCTTTCTCTTCCAAATTTAATTTTTTAGGCTTACGCCCATTCTTCAATTCGCTCAACTCACATAATCTCACCTCCGAAGTTATATTTCCGTTTTTATCTATTCTTATAAATCTTAAATAATCGGTAATTATAATATTGTCGCTTAATTCCAAATATTTTTTAATCTGTTCGCTTTTAATAACCTCTTCCAAATTAGCGTTTACTCTTTTATTTTCAATATAACCTACGATTAAAGAATTTATTTCAAAACGAAAATCTGGCGCTCCCCTACCCTCTTTATCGTTATTCGGTTCATGGACTATTTTAATCGCCCCATTTCCCGTAGCGTCTTTAATTTCGTTTAATAAAATTTGTAAAGCCGAGCGATGCGTATGCTCTTTGTCTTTTTCGCTCATATCTTTTATAGAATTAAGATAATTTTTGATAATTTCCGACATGATAAATCCTTTTTAATCAACATATAAAATAAATTAATTAGTAAAATAATAAGCGTCTTCGCAAAAAGAAACTATAGCGCAAGTTGAAAGCTCTGGCTCCATCATATAACTTTCCGTTAAAGTAATTCCAAATCTTTCTGGCTTCAATCTATCGAAAATTATTCTATTTCCAAACATATTAGTCAAAGCCTTATAACCGAACGAATATCTGCATCCGACATGACTTCTTTTCCCGTTATTTTTTAGGCAAAGCAAATTATCCATATTAGTTTGAAGAATGTCGACATAGTTTTCGATTATATTTATTCCAATCGCGTTATAAAAATAATAATCTTTATAATCCGAATTGTCGTATAAACCCTTCAAAAAATTTGCAAATTTATTTCCCAAACTCACAACCGTAAAACCAATCGTATCTTCATGTTCGTCAAAAAAATCCACTATAGAGTTGTAAGGTTCTTTAGGCATTCTCTCCAAAGGAACTTCTATAATTTTGTCGGTTAGTCGATTTTCTTCGGCGTCAAATATATAGAGTTTATCGTTTTCCGTAAATGTTTTGTAGAATCCGTAAATCATAACCGTTTCCATCAAATTATTTTCTATAATATTATTTTTCATTTCCTCGTATTTCGGCTCTACTTTATTTTTAATCATTTCGTTATATTTTTCCATATCCTGATTTTTAGTAGAATATCCGAATCCCGCTCTGAATAATCTGATTTTATTTATCATATAGAAAGCTTCTTTTTCGGTTTCTTTATTAAAGTCAAAAACTTTGCTTCCGTAAAAAGGAGGTTTATTTTTAGAATGTAAATGATTGTTATGATTTATTTGCATTTTTAATCCTTTATTTACAATTTTACTGATTGCTTCGGCACAGCCTCGCAATGACAATCTTTTAATAGTCATTGCGAGCCTCATTTTTGAGGCGTGGCAATCTATTTATTATCTCTATCCTTTATAATTTCTTTAATAGCGTTTATATTTTCAAAACCGTCCTTGCAGTAAAATATTTTAGCCATTCCGCCATAAGCTTCTTTGCAATCTTTTTCCACAAACTCTCTCGTAAGCGCCGCCCCTCCGAGCAGAATCGGAATTTTTAATCCTTTTTCTTTTATATAAATCAAATTCTCTTTCATTACTTCGGTTGATTTTACGAGCAATCCCGACATTCCTATGCAGTCCGCTTTATTTTCAAAATAGCTTTCCAAAAATTTTTCGATTGGAACTTTTGTCCCGATATTAACCGTTTCAAATCCGTTATTTTTAATTATTATTTCGACTAAATTTTTTCCGACATCATGAACATCGCCCGCGACCGTTCCCAAAATTATTTTAGCCGTTTTTTCCTGTTTCGTTTTCATCAAATAGTCCGATAAAAAATCCACGCTCTTTTTCATTACCTCCGCGGAACCCAAAACGAAAGGAAGCTGAATCGTTCCTTCTCCGAATTTCACTCCTATGTCGTCCATCGTTGGAAGCAGAATTTCGTCAATTATGGCTTGAGCGAATTTTTTCTCTCCGCCGAAAATATCGCTATTCGCTTTGGCTTCGTTTAAGAGATTTTGCATATCTTTCCATTCTCCGTCAACCATAGCGTCTTTTATCGCTTCTCTAATCGGCTTTTTTATATTTATATTAATATTCTTATTTTCTTTTTTGTCCGAAAAATGATTTATATAATTTATGAGCGGTTCTTTCGTATTAGTTTTATTATAAATTAGCTCTCTTGCAAGTTCAATTTCTTTATCCGCAATTTTTGAGAGAGGAAGAATTTGAGCTACATTTATTATTGCCATCGTGAGTCCATGATTTATCGCTTCGTATAAAAAAACGGAATTAAGAATTTTTCTTGCCTCTTCTTTTAATCCGAAAGAAATATTTGAAACTCCCAAACTTATTGAAGACTCGGGATATTTTATCGAAAGTTCTTTTATAGCTTTTAAAGTTTCCATTCCAGAGCCAAAACTATTTTTGTCTCCGCTCGCCAAAGTGAAAGTCAGACAAGGATTCATTATTGCAAATTTCGG
>NZ_SJDU01000100.1 GCF_005518285.1 Brachyspira catarrhinii
AAAACAAACGCGAGTTATATTTACGGACTTTTAAATAAAATAAGAGTTCCAGAAAGCGATTTTGAAGAAAATATAGAAACGGCTTCGGAAATATTTTCAAACGAAAACACAAATACGATGTTCATATTTTATTCTTACGAGAATTCAAAATATATCGCTTATAGTTATATCGTAGGCGACAGAGAAGTAAAAAAATCGGAGTTAATCGACAGAGAAAAATTAAACGGATTTTTAACTTCTTTTACAAATATAAGCAAGGCTCAAGATAGAATAAAGGCTTTGAAATCCATCGAAAACGGAATGCTATCTTCTGCAATGATTAAAGACGCTTCAAAAGTCGACATGGTCTATATTACGGGTTCTTATGCAAATTTATTTACCGTTCCTTTCGCTTATTTGGACGCTTTTAAGAATGCGGATGTTATTAAAATAAGAGAATTAAAATATTCTTCGGGAGATATATTAAATTTGGGAAATGTTAAAGTGGAATTGAAAACGCAAACTAATTTTTATAATTCGCTCGAAACTTTAGCCGTTCAATCTGCAAAAACGGATTCAAAAAGAAATATTCCAGCGATTCATTATATAGGAATTTCTACCAACGATAAACCTTTTGACAGCGAAGATATTTTCTTATCTCCAGCTAATAATATCGATATTTTTAGATATTTGCGAGGACGAAACGAAACAAAATTAATGTTCACATATTCCGCCGACACTTCGGGCGATTATTATACTTCAATGAAATATTTATACGGAAATTTTGACAAAGGAATAATCGAGGCTTACGGATATATAAAAAATAATAAAGTAGATTTTAACGCGATAAATCCTTCGGACGAAAACGCTTTATATATGGCAAGTTATACTTTGTTTGATTATATATTGCCGAGCATTCCAAAGTTTAGGAAAGATAAATAAAAAAATTTGAATTTTGAATATAGAAAAATTTAATTCGATAATTTTTAATAACGAAATAAAAGAACAAAAAAGAAAACGGAATTAAAAATATAGAACGCTTAATTTATTTGCTATAGAAATAATATTTTTCCCAAATAGTTCCCAAAAATTCCAAAATCCCGCTTATTTTTTTTAATTTTTCATATCAAACAATCAAATTTCGTAAAAAAATCGCTTACTGCAAATTAAAAATATTTTTCTAACCCTAAAATATTGTAGTATTTGTATCATTTTAATTGTTAATTTTTCTAAATATAGTAAAAATTAACAAATTTTAGTGTAAAATATATTGACAAATAATTAAAATCCGATTATAATATAAATATAATTAAACATTTTAAAGGGGGACTTTACAATGAGAAAAATATTAATCGTATCTTTTTTAATTTCGTTAAGCGGTTTGTCAAATTTATTTGCTGCAGATTTCGAGCCAGGAATAGGTTTTTTCGTTCCTTTGGGAGCTTCGATTTCCACAAAAAGTCAAACTCATAACGTTAACGCCGATAAAAATGACGGAGTATTGTCGAGCAAATCGGGTTTTGAATTCGGAGTCGGGATACTTCCGGGTTTTTATAAGGGATTTGACGACTATATGGGATTTTCAATAGCTTTGGATTTGGGCTATAAACGAGAGGTTTTTTCCTACAACGAAAATAAACTTGGAGGCTCTCAATACAAAAATGTCGCCACAGGTTATTACTTCGACACGATAAATATCGGCTTGCTTCCAAAATTCAATATCGCTCGTTTCTATATCGGAATAGGCGGAGGAATAAAATTAATCGTATCGGGAAGCGAAAAAACTAAAAATTATGACGAAAATCAAAATCAGTTTGTGGACTCCGAAACAAAATATAATTTCGATTCCGTAAAAAGTAAATTCAAAAATCCTTATATTCCTTATATTAAAGCGACTTTGGATTATTTATTTTTCCTTGACGATGAAATCGCTTTGGGAATAGGATTATACGCGGGTTACGATTTCGGTCCGCAAATCAAAGACGATAGATTTAGCAAAAATAATTTGGGCGCTTTCGATATTGGAGGACAAATTAGTTTTTATTTCGTAAACGATTAATTAATTTTTATTTACTACAAATAATTAAATGCGGTAGCTATTTTTAGTTATCGCATTTTTTATTTTTTATTTACAATTTTTCATTTATAATAATATTAGTTTACATAATTTTTTACTATTGTTTTTTTATTATAATCCGAAAAAATAATAAATAGGGGTAGTTTTATGATAGAACCTATAAAGCCTATAATTTTAGGATTAGTTCAGGCAATAACCGAATTTTTGCCCGTTTCGAGTTCGGGGCATTTGAGAATAGCGGAATATTTTCTTGGATTCAAAACGGAAAATATACTTTCGTTTGAAATAGCTCTTCATTTTGGAACTTTTTTGGCGACAGTTTTAATTTTTAGGCATGATATTTTAATCGCGATTAAAGGATTTTTTTTAGGTTTGAAAGATTTTAAAAACGCAAGCGAAAATGACGAAGGTTTTAGAATCGCTTTTATGGTAATAATAGCTTCTATTCCGATTGCGATTGTAGGATTTTTTTTGGAGAAATATTTAAGCGATATGCCTATGCATAGAATAGGATTGAATCTTATAATCACTGGCTCTATTCTTCTGCTTACTAAAAATACGGATAAAATACCGATAAAGAAAGATGTTTTTTCCACCACTTATTATAATGTTTTTATTATAGGAGTCGCTCAGGCTTTGGCGGTTTTTCCCGGAATATCTCGCTCGGGAATGACTATAAGCGTAGCGTTATTTTTGGGATTGAATAGAGATTTTGCGGGAAGATTTTCGTTTCTAATTTCTTTGCCCGCAATTTTCGGAGCTTTGATTTTGTCTTTAAAAAATTTGGGAGATTTCAAAAATTTCGATATTGTTTACGCCGTTATCGGAGTTGTTACTTCTTTCGTATTCGGAATAATAGCTTTGAAATTATTAATGTCGTTTTTGAAAAGAGGAAAATTTTTTCATTTTGGTTTTTACTGTATGATAGTGGGAATTGCCGTATATTTATATTTTACGACAGTCGCGGTTAATTGACGGAGTTTTTTATGAACAAATTTGACGATAAAAATAGAAATCCAATTTTCGATATAGCGGGATTTTTATGTCTGCTTTTTGCGGGAATATTACTGCTTTCGTATTTTAGTTTGAATTCTGAAAATATAGATTTGAATGAAAATATATCTCAAAATTTACTCGGAATTTTCGGCGCTTATATTTCCGTTAATTCTTTTTTGGCTTTCGGTTATTCTTCTTTTATTTTTCCAATATTTTTTATATATGCGGGAATCAATATTATACTTAAAAATTCGGCAAGTAAAATTCCGTTGTCGGCGCTCGCTTCTTCAATTTTAATGATATTGTTGAGCGTTCTATTCGACATTAATTTGGGAGATATCGTTTCTTATAAAAAAGGCGGAATTATGGGAGCGGTTATCGGAGAGAGTTTAATTTCTTTATTCGGTAAAACGGGCGCTCTTATAATGACAATATCTGGTTTGATTATTTTAACTATCGTATTGGCTAAAGTTTCGATTTTGGATTTAATAAATTATTTAAAAAATTCTTTAAGCAAAATCAATTTGAAAAAAATAAAAGAGTTTGAAAATAAAATAATAAACGAAAATAAAAATAATATAAATAAAACTAATTCAAACGATAACGAAAAACTTCAAACTAAAGATTATTTACCAATTTTTTATAAAAAAGAAATTTCCGATATGAATTTTGAAACATTGCCGTTTATAGAAAAAATTAAGGAATCGAATAATTTTTCCAATCCTTTTTCATTTAACGAAGAAGAATTTAGAGAAAAATTAAAAAGAAAAAATAATTCAAATAATTTTAATAAAAATTTTTTTAACGAATCAAATAATTATTCTGATAACGAAAATAAAATAGACGATATTGTAAACGGTTTGAAGAATAATAATTTTAATGTAAATACTTTAGAAACCGAAGAGGAAGATTTGGGAAGTTCTTTGGCAAAAGCGGTTTTCGGAAACGATTATAAAAAAAATAATTATAATAATAATGACAAACAAAATAACGATTTTTTATCCGAATATTCTTTAAATAAAATAGATAAAAATAATAATTCAAATAATATTGACGGTGAAGAATTGGAATTGGATTTTAATATCAACAGAGCGAGAGTGTCCGATTTCAAAAAAGCGATCTACGAAGATTCTATTCATTCGAGGTCAAGATTCGACAAAACTGAAAATTTTATTAAAGCGAACAACAATACTTATGACGATTATAGCGAATATTTATTAAGAAAGAAAAAAGAAAATTTGAATTTCAATAATTTAAATTCATTAAGTGAAATCAATAAAGTCGAAAATAATTTTGAAAATAAAGAAAACGATTATTATACAAATAACATGAATAATAAAACCGATGGTAAGGAAGATTTTAATCGAAAAAAAGAGGATATTCTTTCAAAAATAAGAAATATGGTTAATAAAAATAAAACTCCGAATAATGAAGAATATATTCCCGTTTCAAATAATATAAATAATAATAAACCTTTTGAATTTAATATGGGTTACGCTTCAAAAAGAGAATATAATCGAGCCGACCATATTCCCGAAAATTATAATAATTTTCATTCTAATAATTTTAATTATAATTTGGAAGAATTCGATTTGGACGAAGAAGAATTATACAAAACGGAAGATAATCCCAATCATATAGAAGATATTCAAATAAAAGAAATAAGCGAAAATAATAACGAAGTTAATTTTGAAGAAAATAATAATTTAGAAAATATAAACAATATAAATTTTAAAGAGATAAAAGAAAATAATAATGAGTCTCCGTCTTTTATAAATATTGAATCCGATAAAAAAATCAATATTATAAACGACAGTCATAAAGCGATAATCAAAAGAACAAAAAGCGATTTGGATTTGATACAGTCCAATTTTGACGCAAAATATGTCGACAAACATTATAAATCTCCTCCTTTTGATTTATTAAACAGAGCGATTCCAATTAACGATAACGCTATGATGGAATCGATAAAACAGACGGCGATACAACTTGAAAACACTTTGCTTGATTTTAATATCGAGGCAAAAGTTACGGGAGTTTCGAGAGGACCAGTTATTACGAGATACGAACTCGAACTTGCCGCTGGAACGAGAGTTTCAAAAATAGCGAACCTTACGGACAATATCGCTTTGGCTTTGGCTTCGGAGAGCGTTAGAATAATTGCGCCGATTCCCGGTCGTTCGGTTATTGGAATTGAAATACCGAATAAAGTGAGAAACGCCGTTTATTTGAGAGAAGTTTTGGAAAGCGTAGATTTTAGAAATTCCAAATTGGATATTCCGTTCGTTTTGGGCAAAGGCATTTACGGAAATAATGTAGTTTCGGATATGTCGGAAGCTCCTCACCTTTTGGTTGCGGGAACTACGGGAAGCGGAAAGAGCGTTTGTTTGTCCACAATAATTCTTTCGCTTTTGTATAAATTCCGTCCAGACGAGCTTAAATTTATATTTGTCGATAAAAAGAGAGTCGAACTTTCTATTTATAACGGAATTCCTCATTTAATGTCTCCAGTCGTTTCGGACGAGAAAAAAGCCACGATAGTCTTGAGATATATTGTCGACATAATGGAAAAACGATACGAAAGAATGGAAAGATTTTTTGTCCGCAATGTTAAAACTTATAACGAAAAAGTAAAACAGCTTATAAAAGAAGGAGAAACGGAATTCAACGGCGAACCTTTGGAATTGTTTCCTTATATAGTTTTGGTTATAGACGAACTTCACAATTTGATGGTTGTCGCTTCAAAAGAAGTGGAAGATTTAATTTCGCGTTTGGCGGGAATGAGCCGAGCGGTTGGAATACATTTGATAATCGCAACTCAAAGACCTTCGGCTGATGTCGTGACGGGAGTCATTAAGGCTAATTTGCCAACAAGAGTGGCGTTTCAAGTTCCGAATAAAACCAATTCGAGAATCATAATAGATATGTCTGGAGCGGAACAACTTTTGGGAAAAGGAGACGCTTTATTTTGCGCATCGGGAAGTCAAATGCCAGAGAGAATACAGGGCGCTTTCGTTTCCGATAACGAAGTGAAAAAAGTAGTCGATTATCTATCGGGCGAAATGTCCCCGATGTTTGACGAAAGTTTGATAGCCGCTTTGGAAGGAAGCGATGGAGACGATAGAAGTTCGGACGAAGAAGATATACTTGACGAAGAATTATGGGAAGACGCCGTTAAACTTGTGGCAAGAACGGGAAAAGCGAGCGCATCGTTTTTACAGCGAAGATTAAAAATTGGATATAATCGCGCGGCAAGAATAGTGGAGATAATGGAGCGTCAGGGAATAGTGGGACCGGAAAACGGCAGCAAACCGAGAGAAGTTTTAATTTCGTTGGAAGAATAAATTTGTCATTACGAGAATAGAAGCCCGAAGTAATCCAATTAGAATTCGTTAACAATTCTAATAACAATGTGGCTTAAGCCCATTGTGTGCAATTGCAGAAGTATGCAATAAGAAAAAGCACGCAAGGGGTTAAAACCCTTTGTTATCAGAGTTGAGGATTTGTCATTGCGAAATAGTGAAAACTATTGAAGCAATCTATAAAGTGTGGATTGCCACGCCTCACGCTGTTCGGCTCGCACATGCTGTGCGCCTCGCTTTGCGTGCCTTCGGCAACGGCAATGACAGAAATTTGCTAACTTCATTTAATTAATTTTACTATATTTTTTTATCTTTTTATAAACTTTACTTAAAATTACATATTAACTTAAAATTTTTTTAAAAAAATTCGCTTTTTTAACAAAAAAGTGTTGACAAATTTTTTAAATTTGTTATAATACATATAGAGAGTTTGAAGCTGTAT
>NZ_SJDU01000985.1 GCF_005518285.1 Brachyspira catarrhinii
GAAATTATTTCTCAACAGCCTAGTTTACGCGACTTCCTGAACCCGAAAGCCCAGTCACTATCCCGCCTTAACCTTAAAGCGACAAGCATTTGACTCGCCGCAAGTCTAAACGGTTCGACGAGGACAACCAAAACCTCGCGCACGCAAACAATCTGTGTCATTCCATCGAAACATACTATAGTACAGGAATATTTACCTGTTTCCCAT
>NZ_SJDU01000986.1 GCF_005518285.1 Brachyspira catarrhinii
GTGGTATAATAAAAAATTAATTCAAATATTTTATTAAAAACAAATTAGAAGTGCTGACTAAATCTGTACTTCTAATTTTTTGTTTTTTTATAAAGAATAGAGTTGCGGGTGCACAATATATACATAAACAAATATAGTTTTTCAGAAATATATTTTTAAATATTTGCATAGAATTTTCAACAATTCTTTGTATTTCGTAAAAGTAAA
>NZ_SJDU01000987.1 GCF_005518285.1 Brachyspira catarrhinii
TACGAATATGTCAAATGATAAAAACATATAAAGATACTAATATATAACTATGGTTAGGTAATGATAGGCAGTAATGCTGATACTTAACAGAAATTATATTTATAAGGAAGCATGAATAAAACCTATAAAAATAATAAATGTAAATCCTAATCTATTTTATAAAAAAATATAAACTATAAAAATTACAATAAAAAAAGTTTATATCT
>NZ_SJDU01000988.1 GCF_005518285.1 Brachyspira catarrhinii
TCCTTCGGATATGCTTTACGAAAAACGCAATTGCTAGAACTTCATATTTTAAAGATATGTATTAAAATGTATGGTAATACCTAAAATTGGGGCTACACCTCTTGCCTGCGGCACGCAGAGCGAGTGGTACAGTGTATGGTTATTTCTGAGGCGGGCTGTGACTTATACCACGACATACCTAATGTACACAGACGTCATAAAAGAAC
>NZ_SJDU01000989.1 GCF_005518285.1 Brachyspira catarrhinii
TAATAAGATTTTTAAGAGTTAAACCGAATTTATTTTAAGTAATAGGTTCGGTTTAATTGAAATTAATTTGATATTTGAAAGTTAGAATTTGTCATTGCGAGCGACAAGTCTTTGGCGATGAGCGAAGCAATCTATTTTTGGAATAGTGCTTTTCTGAATAACAATGTGGCTTCAGCCCATTGTATTAACAATTCAAATAGAG
>NZ_SJDU01000990.1 GCF_005518285.1 Brachyspira catarrhinii
TGAAATCTTATTATAGGAGTAAGTTTCATATTGTAGGAAGAAAAATCATAATTAAAGTAGGCTCTCAACTGAAAACCAACGGATTGTTGGGTAAAATTGGTAGCAGGAGAGTTGACCTCTTTTATCGTGGCGTTTCCATAATTGAAATAAAATCTCAAATGCTGGAAATATTCCATATTGAAATAATATCTCGCTTCTAT
>NZ_SJDU01000101.1 GCF_005518285.1 Brachyspira catarrhinii
TCCTTCTTCTACCATAGATAAAAATTTAGACAATATTATAGGAATAGTCAGAATAACGGATATATTCGATAAATTGAATAGTCAAAAATTAAAGATAGAAAAATACGCTAAAAAGGTTAATTACTTTCATAATAATATGGATGTTTATTTGGTGCTGGAAGAAATGAAAAAGAATAATATAAAAATAGGATTTATATCGGACGAATTCGGCAATATAGACGGAATGATAACTCAAAGCGATATATTTAACGCTTTAGTCGGAGCGGTTTGCGAGAGCAAAGAAAATGAAAATATAAGAGAAAGAAAAAATGGAGGCTGGTTTGTGGACGGACAATGCCCCATTTACGATTTCTTGGAATATTTCAATATAGAGGATGAAACCGTTTCAAATAATTATAATACGATAAGCGGACTCATACTTGAAATATTGCAGCATGTTCCTTTGGAAGGGGAATCTATAAAATGGAAAAATTTAAATATTGAAATAGTCGATATGGACGGAGCGAGAATAGATAAAATTATCGTGAAGAAAATATTAAGTTAAATCTAAATAATTTTTTGCTTTAAAGTGTTGACATATTTTTTAAAATGTTATAATTCATAAATAAATTAAAAAATATTTAAATTAATTGTGTTGACAAATTTTTTAAATATTGTATAATTTGAATATAAATAAATAATGCTAAAGCGACCGAAAGAAAAAATTTCGGATTAAGGATGTTTAACTTGATTACTCAGAACAGAACAGAACAGAACAGAACAGAACAGAACAGAACAGAACAGAACAGAACGCTATTATTATCTTCTAACCAATAATTTAAATTCTTATATATTACAGTTTTTTAAGACATTTAATTTTTTAAGCGTCAAAATTCGTTTTTGCGGGCTTTTAGCCTTATTGCAAAAATTTTTCTCAAATATAATTAAACGATTATTTGAATTATCTTTATTCAATCAAAATTTTAATTTCGCAAAAAACATTTTTAAATGTTTTTAATAAAAATCAAGGAGTTAGTATGAGACTACTAAAAAAAATCACAATCTTATTATGCTTTTTATCTTTAGTCGCTTTCGTAAGTTGTAGCGCCGAAGATAAAACGGAAATCACGGGTGAAACGGGCGGAAGTGGAAGCGGAGGAAGTGGCTCTGAAGCTGGCGGAGGTTCTGGAAGTGGAGAAAGTGGCAGTGGTGAAAGCGGCTCTGGAAGTGGCGGCGGAACAGGAGAAAGTGGAGAAACAGGCGAAACTGAAACTACCGAAGAAGGAAATTTTCCTCCTCCTGAAGGAACATATAGAGACCCACAACTTTCTGGATATGCCAATTCCGATACTACAATTACTATAGCGGGCGGAAAGACTACGATAGAAGGAAAGGCTAAATGGAGCGGAGGAGCGCAAGGATTTAAGTTTGAAGTTTCAAAATGGAAGAAAACAACCAAAGGCGGAAAACTACTTTTGAAGCCGTAGCGGGAAATATAACGGATGCGGGCGCTTTTGATAATACAGATGCCGTTATTATTTATTATTCCGACACTCAAACTTTAAAGATAACTTTTAAAAATGGGACAGATGAATGCTTATTTAACGGAACTGAACAGCCTTAAATAATTATAATATAATTTTTCACGCTTGAACGGGCGAGGTTAAGACTTCGTCCGTTTTTATTTTGTTTAGTCATTGCGAGCCGAAGTCGAAGCAATCTATTTTTTGTGGATTACTTCACTTCGTTCGTAATGACGATAATTATTTATAAATTCAATTTTTCAAAACATTAATCAAAGATAATTAAATTTTCCGTAAGTTATTTTTTTATGCAAGGCTATCGCTTCCGAATCGGTTAAATGAGCGACATAATCTTTTACCAATTCCTCGTCATTTTTATAAGGAATATTCGCTTTCTTAAATAATTTGTCTTCTTCTATAATTTCTTTATGCTTTAGTAAATATTCAAAAATTGTCGACACTATTCTATAAACTCTTTCCGAGTCTTCGAGTATCGCTTTGCTTTCGTAAACTTTCTTAAACATAAAAGCTCTTAAATTATTTATCGCTTTCAATACTTTATCGTCAATATCGATTTCCATTTTTTCCATACTCGCTTCGATTACTCCCATAACCATAGCGTCAACTCTATCTCCATAACTATGCCCCAAAACTTTAGTTATATCTTTTGGAATATCGGAAGTTTTTAAAAGTCCGTATCTTATCGCATCGTCTATATCATGATTCGAGTAGGCTATCGTGTCGGATATTCTAACCAATATTCCTTCGTTTGTCGCTGGTCCAGAGGAATCGGCGATTAATTTTCCGCTCTTTCCTTTAGTATGTTTTACTATTCCGTCTCTAACTTCAAAAGTAAGATTGAGTCCTTTTCCCCTTTCCAAATGCTCGACTACTCTTAAAGAATGCGTAGAATGATGAAAACCTTTATAATATTTCGCTATCGCTTTCTCTCCCGCATGTCCGAATGGCGAATGTCCCAAATCATGCCCGAGCGCTATCGCTTCCGTTAAATCTTCGTTTAATCTTAAAGCCCTCGCTATACTTCGAGCGATTTGCATAACCTCCAAAGTATGAGTAAGTCTCGTTCTAAAATCTCCAACCGAAAGCATTATAACTTGCGCTTTATCTTTAAGCCTTCTAAAATATTCGCTGTGAATTATTCTGTCTCTGTCTTGCATATAGAGAGTTCTTATATCGTCTTTTTCTCTTTTGAATTCCGCTCCTTTGCTTTCCGCCGAAAAAGAAGCCGCTGGCGACAAAAAACTTTTTTCTCTATCCTCTATATCGAGCCTTATTGTTCGCAAAATTAATTCCTAAATAAATTATTTTAAGAAGCATTATAATATAATATCGATATTTGTCAAAATCATAGACTTGAATAAAACAACATTATTTTTCAAATCTTACTCTAACCGAATTTGCATGCGCTTCCAATTTTTCATTTTCCGCAAAATTGATTATATTGTCTTTAACTTTATGCAAAGCCTCTTTGGTATAAAAAGTGTAATAAGATTTTTTAACGAAATCGTCCACAGAAAGAGGAGAGGAAAATTTAGCCGTTCCGCTCGTTGGCAAAACATGATTTGTCCCCGATAAATAATCGCCCAAAGCTTCGGGAGTGTTCGCTCCCAAAAATATAGAGCCAGCGTTTTTTATTTTTGACAAAATTGAAAAAGGCTCTTTTATATTTATTTCCAAATGTTCGGGCGCTAATTCGTTGCTTATAAATATCGCATCGTCCAAACTTTTTGTTATGATTATTTTTCCGTTATTTTCTATAGATTCTTCGGCAATTTCTTTTCTGCTTAAATTTTTTAATTGTTTATATAATTCTTCTTTCGCTTTAACCGCAATATTTTCACTTGTAGTAATCAATACGCTTGAAGCCAATTTGTCATGTTCCGCTTGAGCGAGCATATCCGCCGCTATATGAATCGGATTTGCATTTTCATCGGCTAAGATTAGAATTTCGCTCGGTCCCGCAAACATATCGATTGCAATCTCTCCGTAAACGAGTCTTTTCGCAGTAGCCACAAATATATTTCCCGGTCCGACTATCTTATAAACTTTTGGGACGCTTTCAGTTCCATAACTTAAAGCCGCTATCGCTTGCGCTCCGCCAATTTTAAAAACTTTATCGACTCCCGATATTTTAGCCGCAGCCAAAATAATATCGTTTATTTTTCCGCTTTTATTCGGAGGAGAAACGAGAATAATTTCGGGGACTTTCGCGACTTTCGCGGGAATCACATTCATTAAAACCGTTGAAGGATAAAGCGCGGTTCCGCCAGGAATATAAACTCCGACTTTTTCTATAGGATTTATTATATCTCCCATAACGATTCCGTTTTCTTCGTTCGTTATGAAACCGTTTCTTATTTGCATTCTGTGAAATTTTTCAATATTCTTATAAGCCAAATTTAAAGTTTTTTTAAATTTATTATCTATTCGATTGTAAGCCGAATCGATTTCTTTTTTTGAAACCTCCAAAGTTTTTGTGTCGGCGTTATCGAATTCTTTATTATATTTTATCAAAGCCTTATCCCCGTTTTTTTTCACATCCTCGAGTATCGCCTTAACTTTTTTATTTATATTATCGTAGCTAAACTGACTTCTTGAAAGAATCGGTTTTAAAGAATTTCCATGTTTATAATTTATAATTTTAATCATAATACTTCCTCTATATTTTTGACTATTTCGGATATTAAATCATTTTTGAATTTGAAACTTACTTTATTTACTATCAATCTCGAGCTTATATAATCGACAATATCTTTAATCACAATCAAATTATTTTCTTTGAGCGTGCTTCCCGTTTCGACAATATCTATAATTACATCGGACAAATTAAGTATCGGCGCTAATTCAATCGAACCGTTTAATTTTATTATTTCGACATCTCTATTTATCGAATCAAAATATTTTTTCGACACATTGACATATTTTGTGGCTACTCTCAATCTTCTTTCAATATCTTCCTTATAATCTTTCACGGAAGCCATACATAATTTGCATTTTCCAAATTTCAAATCCAAAAGTTCGTAAATGTCATGCGAATTTTCAAGCAAAATATCTTTTCCGACAATTCCAATATCGGCGACTCCTTTTTCGACATAAATTCCAACATCGGAAGGTTTGACAATCAAATACCGAACGCCTTTATCTTCAAAAACTAATTTTCGATTGTCTTCGAGCAATTCTTCGTTTTCATAGCCTATCTTTTTGAATAAATCGTAGACTTTTTTTAATAATCTGCCTTTCGGCAACGCTATATTAATTTTATTCATTTTTTAATTTTCTTTTTTATTTATTAATCAAATTATTATATAATAAAATCAAATTTTTTGTAGTAAAAATAGGATAATTATTGAATTGAAATTATAAAATATAAATGTTATATTTATGATAATGAAATTAATTTTTTACAATGAAATAAGGATAAATTTATTATGAATAATATTGAATTTGGAAAACTTGAAGAAATTAAAGATTTGAGAAAATATTGGAAAGATGAAGCTTCCGATTTTACCCCTTGGCTTGCCAAAGAAGAAAATATATCGTTATTATCTGAAGCCATAGGCATAGAAGAAATTTCAGATATAGAAATTGAATCTCCTGTAGGAAGTTTTAAAGTAGATATATACGCTTCAGAAACGGAAACAGATAGAAAAATTATTATTGAAAATCAATTGGAAGCCACTAATCATGAGCATCTTGGAAAATTAATAACCTATGCATCTGGAAAGTCGGCCAATATTATTATTTGGATAGTAAAAGAAGCGAGAGAAGAACATAGAGCCGCAATTGAATGGCTTAATAATCATACTGATGACGAAATCGGGTTCTTTTTATGCGAAATAAAAATATACAAAATAGGAAATTCTAATTTAGCCGTTAAATTTGAAGTTATTCAAAGACCGAACGAATGGGCAAAAGAAGTAAAAAATAAAGATTTAACTCAAACTCAACAATTGAGATACGAATATTGGACTGCATATAATGATTATTTTTCTAAAAACAAGAAATATGTTGACGAATTTAATAAAAGAAAACCATCAAAATTTGCTTGGACAGATTTAAGCATTGGATATTCCTATTGTAATATGAGAATTTGGAGGACAAAGGATACTATTCAAGTTCAATTATATATACCTGATAATAAAGAACTCTTTGATAAACTTTATAATAAAAAAGATGATATAGAAAAAGAAATTGAAATTAAATTCCATTGGCAAAACCATGATGATAAAAAATCAAGCCATATCACAATTGAAAGGAATGCCGAATTTGACGATAGAGAAAAATGGGAAGAGCAATTCGATTGGATAATGGAAACTGCAATAAAAATGAAGAAAACATTTACAAAATATATTTAACAAAGATTAAGATTTAATCAAATTATCTTTATCAAAAATATACTTCTCTTTATAATTTTCGATGGAATTATCGCCATAAATATCGACTCTCACTTTTTTATTTTGACTCATAAATTTTCTAACTTCGTTTAATAAAATTTCTTCGTTTCCGCTTTTATATAAAATCAAAATATCTATATAATCGCTCGATGCATTTTTTTCGTATAATTTGTCCATATAAATTGCAAAACCTATGGCATTTTTATCCGAATTAAATTTATTAAGAAGTTTATCGTATCGTCCGCCAGAAAGAATTATATCGTTGTTTCCTTTAATGTAGCCTTTGAAAATAATTCCGTTATAATATCCTAATTGGCTTTCGATAGAAAAATCGAGCAAAATTTTATCGAAGTTATCATACATTTCAAAAACCGCCGACAAACTTTTTAATTCATCGTAGGATTTTTGCAAAGTGTCATTTATTATAAGACTTTTTAATTTTTCTAAAATATATTTATAATTTCCCGCAAATTCGATAAAAGACAAAATATATTTTTTATATTCGCTCTTAATATTTTTATCCAATAATTTTTCCAAATCATGTTTATTTTTGCCATATATATTTTTAAGAATTTCGATTTTTAAATTTTCGTTTATTCCGACTTCGTCAAAAATGGCGGAAATAAAATCTATATTCGATATTTCCAAAATATAATCTTCATTTATAGATTTCAAACTCTCTATTGCCATGCTTATGATTTCCAAATTGGAATATTTATTTAATTTGCCTATAATCTCCACTCCGACTTGCGGAATTTCTTCGTATTCGTTTGAAACTATTTTATAAATATCTTCTATATAATAGATTTTTTGAGTTTCTTTATCGTTGTCTTTAAGAATTTTTTTTACGATTGACAAAGTGACATCGGGGCGAAGCGATTTCAAATTCCCGTTCAAATGAAGCGATTTCAAATTCCCGTTCAAATTCA
>NZ_SJDU01000102.1 GCF_005518285.1 Brachyspira catarrhinii
GTTCTTTTTTTGTGTTTGGGCATATAATCAAAAATTCCTCTCCGCCGTATCTAACCGCTATGTCGCTTTTTCTTAAAATATTATCATGCGGATTATTTAAAATAGTTCCCAATTCATGAAGTATAAAATTTCCGCAATTATGCCCGTATATATCGTTTACATTCTTAAAATGGTCTAAATCCATGAATATTATCGAAATGCTATAATTGTATCTTATCGCTCTTTCCACTTCCTCCTCTATCACTTTATTAAAATATCTCACATTATATAAACCCGTGCGAGCGTCTATTGTCGATTGAGCGTTTAAAGTGTCTATTTCTTTTATCAGATTTTTTATGACATTGTCTTTTTCTATCGAGGATTTTTCTTCTATCAAACTTATATTTAAACCGACATTTCTTATTTTTAATTTAATAATCGTTTCGTATAAATCGTATATATTTAAAGTTCCAATCGGACTATTTTTATCGTCTATAACGGCTATATATTCCAATTTATTTTTAAGCATAGAATCGAATATTTTTTCCAAATCGTCTTCGGGATAAGCCGTTATAAAATCTTTGCTCATAAAAAACGAAACTTCTTTACTCAAAATTTCTTTTTCGCTTTTTGTAGATTTTGCGGATTTTATAGTTTTCGTAGGTTTTTTAGGAATTTGTTTTAAAATGCCGTCAGATAATTGTCGGTCGTCTATGATTCCGATTAATTTATTCGCTTCGTTTACTACGGCTAATACTTTAATATTTTCTTTATTTACGATTTTGATTAATTCGGATAAAGGAGCGTTCTTTTTTAGAATTTTAATTGTATTTTCCATAGAAGATTTAACGATATTCTTATACATCAAATAAAGCCTTTTAACAGTGTATTAACATATTATTTTACAACAAAATGCAATTTTTTCAAGATGTTATAAAAATAAATTCTTGTTTTTTATATTTTTTATTATATTATATATAGATAAAAATTATATTTATTCGTAATGTTTTAAGAAGAGTTAGAAAAATGAGAAAGAGTTTTTTTATATTTATATTATTTAATCTATTTGCAATAAATTTATTTCCGCAGATAATGACGCCCGAAAGAGTAGTCGGCATGATTTCAAATAGATTTGCCACTATAGATAATTTTTACGCGACTTTTGTCGAAAGAAACGGAAGCAGAATCAATTACGGAAATGTTATTTCAAAGAATCCTAATCTATTCAAATTGGAATATTCTGCTGGAACAAACGGACAGCAAATTTATTGCAACGGCAAAACTCTATGGATAATTTTCCCTCAAAGAAAAATAGTAAGCGAGCAGACTTTGAATTACGGCGACGCGGGAGCGATTTATACCAAAGCGGGAATTTCAAGATTAACTTCAAAATATAATGTAAATTTCTATAATGAAAGGGAACTTAAGCCTATAAACAGTTTTGACGGAAGAGAATTGAATATTGCTGGTTATGACAGTTCTTTATATACGGCGGAAGATACGAGACTTGCCTATCATATGCTTCTCACTCCGAAACAGGCGAGCGTTGACAGAACAGGATTTCCTACGATTCATTTATGGGTTGACAGAGACGGAATGATTATAAGAATACTTGGAATATCGGCGATAAACACTCCCGTAGAATATTTATTCGATTCTATTAGATATAATTTGAGGCTTGAAGAAAAAACTTTTACTCCAGAAATACCAGAAGAGATGCAGGTATTAAAAGACGGCTTAATTCCGAATAATTAAAAAATAATTAAATAAAATTATTGAAAAGGATTTTTAATGGAAACTATAGGCGAAATATTAAAAAATGCTCGAGAAAAAAAAGGGCTTACAATAGAAAAACTTGAAGAGAAAACTCGAATTGTGGCAAGATATATAAAAGCTTTGGAAGATGACGAATTCGACAAATTGCCCGGCGAAATATATATAAAAGGTTTTATTAGAAATTTAAGCGATAAATTATCTTTGGATTCCAAACTTCTTTTGGAAAGATACAACTTGCAAATAAACGAAAATAAATTTGAACAAGAATTATATAAAAACGACAATAAAATCGTAAAACCCATAAAAAGAGAAATTAGAGCGAGAAAAAAAGAGAAGACGAGTAAAGAAAATACGAATAATGTAAATAATGAAAATCAAATTTCAAATTCCGAAGAAACGGAGAAAGAAGTCAAAATGTTGGCAATTTCAAATATTAACGAAGAATTTAATAAAGCGAAGCCGAAAATACGAAGCAATATCAGTAATCCCGAATCCGATTTATTAACCGCCACAAGAAGAGATTTGGATAGATTAAAAAACAGCAGAAAAAAAATTCCCGTTGTTACGATTATAATAATACTAGCGATATTGGTTTTAATTGCCGTTGGAATATTTTTGATAGTTAATAGAAATAATAATAATAGAGTTTCTAGAATAAACGATAACGGAAACGAAATAGTTAAAAATATAAATAATAGCAAATCGATTCAAGATGTTAGAGCGGGAAATATTATAAATTTTAAACCTATGGGAATATCGGCAAGTATAGAATTTAATCGTATAGGAAATGTTATAGATTTAAATATTAACGGACGAGATTTGTCTTTATCTAAAGGTAATCCAATAATAATGGATTTGAGCGGGAACGGTATTAACGATTTTAAGATAACCGTTTTGGATATATACGATGATTTGGCGAAAGTAGAAATGGAAAGATTGGAAGAAAATCAAATGGTAAACGCTGGTTTTGGCAGTAATAATGTCGGAAGCAATATTCAAAGCGAAATTTTTTCCAACGCCAATTTGCAAGTGATTGACGGAGAAACTTATATACTACAAAATATTGAAAAATCGAATATTAATATAGAGATAACGGCAAGAGGATTCGTTTATTTAAGATATTTTATAGATTCGGGCGCTCCGTCCACTCAAAATTTATTAAGCGGAAATACGGTTAATTTGGAAGCCTCAGATGTTATAATGTTTACTATCGGTAATGCGGGCGAGGTGGCGGTTAGAGTAAACGGAATAATCGTAAAAGTGGGAGAAGCGGGAGAGACGATAAATAAAACTATAAAGTGGATTAGAGACCTTAACGATTCCACTAAATATAATTTGATTATGTCCGATACGAGATAGAAATTTTATTTTTATTTTTTTAATTTTTTTATTAAATTAATTAAAGAAAAGAGGAAAACATATTGCATAATATATATTTACAAAATTTGGGATGCGAAAAAAATACGGTTGACGGCGAGCATATTTTATCCATTGTGAAAAATAAAGGATATAATATTATAGATAATCCCGAAGAAGCGGATATTATAATAATAAACACTTGCGCTTTTATAGAAGATTCCAAAAAAGAGTCGATTGATTCTATATTCGACCATTCGATTTATAAAAAATACGGAAAATGCAAAAGGCTTATAGTTTCTGGTTGCATGAGCGAAAGATATAAAGAAAATTTTTTGGAAATGTTTAAAGAAGTCGATTCGGCTATTGGAATTCATAATCTCGATAATATATTGGACGCTATAGAAAAAGACGGATTTCATGATGCAAGCGAAAATACAATTTATAGAGAATATTCGGGCAGAATAAATACGGGAAATTCTTACAGCGCGTATATAAGAATAAGTGACGGTTGTCATGCGAATTGTAGTTTTTGTGCGATTCCTAAAATAAGAGGTAAACATAGAAGTCGTAAAATCGAAGATATAGCGAAAGAAGTTCAAAATTACGCTCAAAACGGAGTAAAAGAGATTAATTTGATAGCGCAAGAAACCACTTATTACGGTTACGATTTATATAACAAACTCGCTTTACCAGATTTGCTTGAAAATCTCTCAAAAATAAACGGAATAGAATGGATAAGGGTTTTATATCAAAATCCCGTGATTTTAACCGATAAAATAATAGAATCTTTTTTCAAAATCGATAAAGTTTTGCCTTATTTCGATATTCCTATGCAGCATGTCGATAAAAACATATTGAAAGATATGAATAGAGGAGGCAGAGGATATAAATTTTATAGAAATATGATTGATAAAATTCGCAAGTTTGACGATAATGCCGTTATAAGAAGCTCTTTTATTGTCGGTTTTCCCGGCGAAACGGCGGAAAGTTTTAAGAAATTATTGAAATTTATTAAAAACGCTAAAATCGACAGAGTCGGAGTTTTCGCTTATTCGGAAGAGGACGGAACGGACGCTTTGCTTATAAATAAACCTAAAATTAATAATAGAAGAAAATTATTTTTAAGAGAAAAATTAATGAAAACGGCGATTGAAGTTTCGGAAGAGAGATTATCAAGATTTATAGGAAAAACTATAGATGTTTTGGTTGAAAAAATCGAAGACGATAAAATTGTGGGAAGAAGTATTTATGACGCTCCCGAAGTTGACGGTTATGTTGAAGTTTATAAAAATTCTGATAATATGAATAATTTAAATAATATAAAAATCGGAGAAATTATTAAAGCGGATATTAAGCATAATACCGAATATGATTTAATAGGCGATTTGCATATATAAAATAAAAATATAAAAAGTAATAACGAGATTTTAAGGAAAATATAAAATGAAAAAAAACGAATATTCAAGCAGAGAAGAAGCTTTTAGAGTTTATTTCGATATAGTTACAAAAATAGTCTACACTTTAAATCTTATATCCGACAAAAACGATATGACGAGAAGATTATCGAACAATATCGACAGAACTTTAGGCTATGAAGACGAAATTACTTCAAATAACGAAAAAACTATAAATACGAATAATAACGAAGTAAACATTTTAATAAATTCTTTGAAAAACGATTTGAAAAAAATATATTCTTTTAAGAAATATAATTTTAATATTGAAAGATTTATTGAAGAGAGAGAATTGAATACGGACGAAAGATTTATATTATACTGTCTTGTCGTTTATACGATTTACGGAGATTCCATGTCGGCAATTTCCGTTAGAAGAATATTGGAATTAATTACTATTGACTCCGATATTTACATAAACAAATATCATTATTTTGAAAACGATGGAAAATTATTATCTTCTGGAATATTGACTCTGTCGCATGAACCTTATCCAAGTTTGGGTTTGCTCGAAGTTACGAACACTTTGGTTACTTTCGTTAATTCTAAAGTAGTTTTCGCGTTTTTGGAAAAAGACAAATACGATATTATATCGGACATTGTTAATGCGGAAAATATAAATAATTCGGTAATTATAGATATTAAAACGGGCGCTCGCAAAAAAACTTCAAAAGAATTTAATATTTTAACTCCGAAAGAAATAGTAAACGAACTTAATAAAAAAGTAATCGGGCAGGACGAGGCAAAAAAAGCGCTTTCCGTTCATGCGTATTTGCATTGCTTGAGAATAAACGGAAATAAAGATATTCCTTTTCGCTCTAATATTCTTATGATAGGTCCTACGGGAGTGGGAAAAACATATTTGGTAAAAACTTTAGCCGAGATTTTGGGGCTTCCTTTTTCAAGGGCGGATGTAACGACTTTAACGGAAACGGGCTATGTTGGAGACGATGTGGAAGTCGTTCTTTATAATTTATACAGAAAAGCGAACGGAGATTTGGAAAAAGCGCAATTTGGAATAGTATTTTTGGACGAAGTGGATAAAATTGCAAAAGCCGAGCCTCATCAATCGACTACGGGCAATCCTTCCGATAAAGCTGTTCAAGAAGCTTTGCTTTCTATGATGAACGGCGAAGATATAAGAGTTCCAGAGTTTGGAGATAGAAGAATGATGCATTCGAGCGATGGAATAATTATGAATACGAAAAATATATTATTCATATTCGGAGGCGCTTTTGTAGGTTTGGACGATATAATAAAAATGAGATTAAAAGGCGAGAGCGGACTCGGTTTCGGTTCTAACGCTATTTTGAATAAGAATAAATTGCAAAAAGATAAAATATTGAGTCAAGTCGATGTTAAAGATGTGGAAAAATACGGAATGATACCAGAGTTTATAGGAAGAATACCGATAATTGTCACTCTTAACGAGCTTACTAAAGATAATTTAAAAGATATTTTAATGAAAAGTTCCGAGTCGCCGATAAAAAAATATACCGATTTCTTTAAAAGCATAGGAAAAAATTTGATATTGGACGAAGACGCGATAAATTATATAGCGGATAAATCTTTAAGTATGAATATGGGAGCGCGAGCGTTAAAAAGCATAGTCGAAACGGCGATGGTTAATATACTTTTCAATTTGGACGGAATAAAAGGAAATTCGCTCACTCTCACAAGAAGCGATATTGAAGAAGTATTCGATAAAAAAGAAAGAGTAAATTCGGGCAATATATTTGAAAAATCTAATATTAATATTCCAAAAAAAGACGATAAAAATTATATGGCTTGATTTTACTTTATATATATTTATTTGTTATAATAGTATATAATAAATAAATTAAAAAATTGAAAGTAAAACAAAAGAAAAAATAAAATAATAAATTTAAAATTGGAGTTTGCGCAATATGGAAATAAAGGAAAAAGAATCGCTCAAAGATTATGAGCTTATAGAAGAGTATAAAAACGGCAATAACGAAGCTTTGGATATATTATTGACGAGATATAAAAATTATATTTTCAATATATCCTATCGTTTTATGCATAATTACGAAGACGCTATGGATTTGACGCAGGATGTTTTGATTCGCGTTTACAGAGCCATAGGAAGATACGAAGAGAGAAACTATTTTAAAGGCTGGCTATACAGAATAATAAGCAATACGGCTATAAATATGTATTCAAAAGCTTATAGAAGAGAATCTCCATATCTTGAAAAATTGGAAGTGGACGACATC
>NZ_SJDU01000103.1 GCF_005518285.1 Brachyspira catarrhinii
TTAAGATTCGCTACTAAATATACTATCACAAGGTATACCATTATACCAGTTCTAGCCGTCTTGTTTTTGGGAAATCCGATGTGCTATACATTCGGAAGATTTGTAGAAGAAAAATACAAACCCGCGTATTATGACGCTACGGTAAGTTTTCTTCATCCAGTAACTGGACTGTTTCCCCATGCGAACGGAGGAGAGCTTTTCGTATATATGGGAATAGCTACGGGCATTACAAATTTAAAACTGCCTTTAGGAGACCTTGCGGTTAGATATTTTATAGTAGGCGTAATAGTGATACTTATACGCGGTATTATAACGGAAAAAATATACGCTTTTTTAACTAAAAAATAATTCTAAAATTTTTAAGGAGATTACAATATGTATAAATCTATAAAAATAGAAAAAGGTCCTTCAGGCTGGGGCGGTCCTCTATTCTTAAAACCAGACGAAAAACGAAATAAAGTGTTAAGCGTCACGGGGGGGGGGTACATCCTTTAGCTCATAAAATAGCCGAAATGACGGGCGCGACAGCCGTAGACGGTTTTTCGCATGGAATAAACGATGACGAAGTATTGGTTGCCGTTGTAGATTGCGGAGGAACTGCAAGATGCGGCGTATATCCAAAAAAGAATATATATACCGTTAATTTAATGGCTGTAGGAAAAGTAGGTCCGCTCGCTCAATTCATCAAAGAAGAATTGTATGTGTCGGATGTAAGCGAAAAATGTTTATCTTATTCTAATCAAGCCGAAACTACATCGGATTTTGATAAAAAATTATCCGAAGCTCCAAAAACCAAACAACAGGCGAGAGAAGAATTAGAAAAAATGAATCTCGGCAAAAAGAAAAATATCATAACAAGACTCGGCATTGGCGTTGGAGCTTTCGTTAATAAATTCTATCAGGCGGGACGCGAAACTATCGATATGGTTATAAAAAATATATTGCCGTTTATGGCTTTTGTAAGTATGATTTTAGGAATTATACAAGCTTCTGGTATCGGTAATATAATAGCGAATACTATATCTCCAATCGCTTCCACTTTGCCAGGCATGATAGTAATTTCTATAGTATGCGCTTTGCCTTTCTTATCTCCAATATTGGGACCGGGAGCCGTAATAGCTCAAGTAGTCGGAACTCTATTGGGCGCTCAAATAGGGCTTGGAAATATACCTCCTCAATACGCTTTGCCAGCCCTTTTTGCTATTAACGCTCAAGTTGGCGGAGACTTTGTTCCAGTAGGATTAAGTTTGGGAGAAGCGGAACCTGATACTATAGAATTAGGAGTTCCAGCCGTATTATATTCAAGAATCATTACGGGACCTTTATCCGTGATTATAGCCTATTTATTTAGCATAGGGCTATATAAGTAAAAATTTTTTAAGGAGAAAAATATGAAATATTCTTCGGAAATAGTTAGCTATGGCGTAGATGTTAAAGCTTTGCTTAAAGAAGCAAATTTTATTATTTTCTTCAATGAAGGTTCGCCTTCCGAATTAGCGGATATTTCCGTATTGCATACCAAATCGGAACTTCTTAACGATATACAAGTAGGCGATACGGTAATAATAGGAACTAAAAGTTTTACGGTTTCGGCGGTAGGTTCTGAAGCTTGTAGGACATTTTCAGAGTTAGGGCATGCCACTTTTAACTTTTCAGGTGGAGAGGAAGCGTATATGCCTGGTCATATAATGCTTCAAGGAGAAAAGGAAATAGCGTTTGAAGATATACAGAAAGGGGCTAAATTTCAAATTTTTTGAAAATAAAAAACTAAAAAAATATTATAAAACATAAAAGGAGAATAAATAAATGTTAAATATGGATTTAAAACTCTTAAAAAGAGAAGAACAAGGAAAAATTATAAAAACGGGCATAGTAGGTGCGGGACAAATGGGACGAGGTATGGTTACCCAAATGGCGCTCATGAAAGGCATAATGCCAGCCATAGTAGCGGATATAAAAATAGAAAATGTTATTAACGCTTTTCACTATGCTGGGATACAAGACGATAAAATAGTCGTAGCCAATACTTTAGAAGACGCCAATAAATATATGGAAATGGGCAAATATGTAGCCACAGAAAATGCGGATTTGATATCGCAAGTTAATTTAGTCGAATGCGCAATAGATGTTACGGGCGTTCCAGAGATAGGCGTAAAAATCGCTATAGATTCTATCAATAATGGAAAACATGTCGTTATGATGGATGTGGAAACCGATGTGGTAATAGGACCGTATCTAAAAAGATTAGCCGATTCAAAAGGAGTTATATATACTGGTTCGGCGGGAGACGAGCCTGGCGCCGTTATGGAACTTTATTCTTTTGCAAAAGCTATGGGAATGGATGTTAAAGTAATGGGAAAAGGAAAAAATAATAAACTCGATTACGATTGCAATCCAGATACGGTTTTGGAAGAAGCAAACAGAAGAATAATGAGCCCAAGAATGCTATGCGCTTTTAAAGACGGAACAAAAACTATGGTTGAAATGACTGCTATGTCAAACGCCACTGGACTTATCCCAGATATAATCGGAGGACATGGTCCAAAAGCTTCGCCTGACGAAAGATGCAAAGAATTAAATCAAATATTTAGATTAAAAAGCGAGGGCGGAATATTGAATAAGCATGGCGTTGTAGAATATGTGAACGGCATAGCTCCAGGAGTATTTGTTACGGTAAGCACGAATAACGAAGAGATAGCGTATCAAATGCAATATCATAGCATGGGACCTGGACCTTTATGGACTCTATATAGACCATATCACCTTTGCAACCTTGAAACGCCTTTAACTGTAGCGAAAGCGGTTATTGACAGAGAGCCTACCATCGTTCCTATAGACGGTCCCGTTAGCGAATGTATAACGGTAGCTAAAAAGGACTTAAAAGCTGGAGAAAATATAGACGGAATCGGCGGATATACCACTTACGGTTCTATCGCTACGGCGGAAGATACTCGCAAAAATAATTATGTTTTATACGGGCTTGTTAATAAAAACGCTAAAATGTTAAAAGATGTTAAAAAAGGAGAACTTTTAACTCATGATACGGTTCAAATAGACACAAGCACTCAATTATATAAAGTGCGAAAAGAACAAGACGCTATATATTATAAGTAAAAATTATATAGGCTAATTAAAGTAATTTTCTTAAGTTTTAGTTTATAATAAATTTAGGAAAATTACTTTTAATTTTTTATAGTTAATATATAATCATAAAAACAAAATCTATTAACTGTAAAATTATGAAAAAAATTATAGACGATAAAAGATTAATATTCAAATGTTGCACTTTATATTATAAGTATGGGATAAATCAAGAAGAAATAGCGGATATTCTTAAAATTTCCCGTCCGTCTGTGACAAGAATAATAAAAACTGGTCATGAATTTGGAATAGTTAAAATAGAAATTATTAATCCTTTTGAAAACGATTTTTATGAAATGGAAATTGAATTGGAAAGAAAATATAATTTAAAAGAAGCAGTAATAGTAAATTCGGATAATATAGAAGAAATAGCTTCCGAAACATTTAAATTTTTATCAAGAACTTTAGAAGACGGAGAATATGTTGGAATAAGCATGGGAATGACATTGAGAAATATTGTTAATAATATACATATAAACGATATAGAACAAAAAAAATGCACTTTTATACCAATCGTAGGCGGTATTGGAGAGAGTAGATACGATATACATTCAAATTATATATCTATGGAATTTTCAAGAATTTTTAGAGCAAAATGTTTACAATTCTTTGCGCCCTTATTATTTTCAGATATAAATATAAAAAATAAATTCTTGCAAGAAGATTCTATAAAAAATGTTTTAGAAGCTTTTAATAAAATATCTACTCTGATAGTGGGAATTGGAATGCCTATAAAAAGAACATCTACTCTACTTAACAGCGGTTATATAAACGAAAGACTATTTGACGACTTTGTTAAAAACGGTATGGTAGGAGATGTGGCGGTTCAATTTTTTAATAAGGATGGAGACACTAAACCGTTCGATGCTTTCAATAAACTTGTAGCGGGGATGAATATAGAACAGGTAAAAAATGTTCCTCGCCGTATTTGTATAGCAAACGGAGAGAATAAAGCCGAAAGCATAATTGGAGCGATTAAAGGTAATATTATAAATATTTTAATAACGGATGTCGACTGCGCAAATAAACTGTTAAAAATTAATAATTAATTGATTAGGATTTATATATGAAAATAAACGGTATAGTTGTTTTTTTATTTATATTTATGATTATACAATCGTTAGGAACGGTTTTGCAAATAAAATTATATAAAAACGCCGTAAAAAGACTTCGTAAAAAATCAAATATAGGAATAGGAAGTAAAAAGAATATTTTTTCAAGAAATATAGTCATTATAGCATGCGATAATAATTGTAAAATCACGGGAGCGCAAATATTTGACGGCATAACTATTTTTAGTCGATTTAAAGATATTCCAGATATAATCGGAAAAGATATATACGAATTAAAATCTATTTACGATTCTCTTTCTTCAACTAAAAAGAAAAGATTAGCGGGACATATTCAGGCTTTAAATACATTATGCGATTATATGAAAAGAAAAGCGGACGCTGATATTTAAAAGGAATTATTTAAAATTATTGCATATATACATTTAATAATATATAATCGCTATGAAATCCATTTATAAATTGAAATTATAAAAATAAAAAATGAATAAAAAATTAATAACTTTATTGACTTTAATATTATTTGTTTCGTGTAATTCATGCAATAAAATTAAATATCAATTGGAAAATAAAAACGGAGAAAATTATAGTTTTGAAACGGCTCAATATATTTCAAAAGACGGAATAAACGGCGAGAGCGAACCTTCAAAAAAAGATTATTATTATTTTGGAGTTGGAAGAACGCAAATCATAGATTTTTATATTTCAAATTCCGCGAAAACTAAAATTACTATGACTTTATATGATAGCGAAAGAAATATAATAAAAGTTATAAGCGAAGAAATTGAAAACGAAAATAATAATTTTATCCAAATAATGAAAGGAATATATTTTGAACATAACGACATGACGGCTTCCACGCTTCCAAAATATTATATAACGATAGAATCGGAAGAAAAAACGGAATATAGCTTGATACTTCAAAAAAGAGAATATAAAGAATCGGACGAAAAAGAACCAAACGATAAAATTGGCAACGCTCAAATTATCGAAGTAAACAGCGAAAATCGACTCTATACGATTGAAGGATATTATAGTCAAATTTATAATCCCGCTTTAACTTCTGGCGATTTGAAAAATATGGAAATTGACGCTTATAAAATCACAAATAATTCTTTTAATACTTATTCAATATCAATCGAACTTTCGGGCGTGCCTTCTATAGACGCGAATATAAGATTATACGGCTCGAAAGGTAATTGGATAACGATTAAAGATATAAACAATATCGGAGATGGAGAGACGATTGATAAATTAATTTTGCCTCCATATTCTTCTTATTATTTCGTTTTGACGGCAAGCAATTCGGTTTTGAATATTCCATACAGATTAAGCGTAATAGCGAAACCTTACGATAAATATACCGAAAACGAGCCTAACAATAAACCCGAAGAAGCGCAAACCATAGAATTTAGAAAAACTTATAAAGGCGCGATAGATTATCCTTTTGACAGAGATTATTTTACTTTTAATATTCCGATTCAGTCGAGCGTAAAATTTCAATATTTTTTAATCGATTCTCAAGCGGTTAATATCAGTTTTTCAAACGACATTTTAGGAAAAATTATCACAATGCCGCAAACGGATGACGAGCGTATATTTAGTTTATCGCAAGGAAAATATTATTTAATCTTTGAAAGAGATTTGACGAAAGAAGGCTGGCAAAAAGGAATTTCAAAAGCGAGAAATTACGAATTCAATTTAAGCGTCTCAAACGAAATGAGCATGGATTATAATTACGGATATTATGACGAGTTGCCGAAAAGCAATAAAAATACGGACGAATATGATTATTATTACTATTACGATAATGAAGAAAATGAAAAATTTGAAGAAAATTTGGAAAGCAATTTTAATAATACGAACGATATTATAATTTTGAAAGAAGAAGATTATAATTCGGATTATTATTACTATTATGAAGATAACGAAAATGAAAATGATACTTATTATTATGAAAATTAAAATTATGCTATTTCATTTTATTTATAAAGAATATATTATATAAAGTATGAAACTAAAAGATTTTTTTAAAAAGAAAAACAAAATTGAAACCGATTCCGTTTCCGAAACGAATATTGAAAATAATAATATTAAAAGCAAAAAGAAATTCAAAAAAAGATATATTCCTTTGATTATTTTAATCGTTTTAATATTTGCCGTTATCGGAGCGAGAATTTATTTCAATAACGAGAGAGTAAAAAATTTAATAGAAAATATAGTTTATTCTTCGACGAATAGAAAATTGGAAATTGGAGATTTTAAATATTCTTTATTATTTCCAAACATTCAAATAAACGATGCTATTCTTTATAATTCTACAAATTTTAACGAAGCGAAAAATATTTCAATAGATAATGTTAGATTAAGATTTTCGTTATTTTCTTTATTTTTATTAAAATTAAATATAAAAGAATTTTCCATTGACAATTTATATATTAATATGTTCACGGACGAAAGCGGAAATTTGAATTTGCCAGATTTGCCTCCGTCCGAGCCGAAAATTAAAGACACAAATAAAGCGCCTTTCGATTTTCACAAATTGGATTTTCTTAAATTTAAAGCGAATATAGAAAATATAAGAATAAATAATTT
>NZ_SJDU01000104.1 GCF_005518285.1 Brachyspira catarrhinii
CCGCTGGCGAAAGTTCGTATATTACATTCATTTGATTTATTTTTTCAATTAAATTTTCATCCAAACTTAAAATAAAATTTGAAGTAAATTCCAAAGTATCTCTATTTGCCGCTAATTTTGAAATATATTTTTCAAATTCATAAGCTCCAAATTCCGAATTTGAATCATACTTTTTACCGCAAGAGTTAACAATAAAAATAAATAAAACGTTTAATAATATTATAAATATTTTTTTCATTATCAATTTAATTCCTATATTTTTTTTCGTTATTTTCTTCCATAATATCGTCCAAAGTCGAATAAATATCCGTTAACGGTTCGTCAAATATACTATAAGGTTTCTTCTTTTCTTTTTCTATTTTTACAGATTCTATAGAAGCTTCTATGTCTTCCAAACTTGGCAACTCTTCTACATTATCGTTATTTATATACGAATGAACTTTTTCCGCCGAAGATTGATTATTTTTTACTTCGTTTTTTTTTTGATTTTTTTTTAACTTTTTTCTTATTCTTTTGTTTAATTTTATTTTTAATATTATAGAAGAAATTTTTTCTTTCAAAGACTTTTTAAATTTTATAAAATCTTTTTTCGCGGAGAAAAATATCAATACGAATATTGCGATAAAACAAAGCCAAACAAACCATTCGCCAAATCTCGTGTATATAGTTATTTTATCGTTCAAGGCGACATTCGCTATCATATAATCGGGCTGCCAAAATGGAATTGTCGATATAATTTTTCCCGAACTCGATATATGCCCTGTCACCCCAGAATTCCCGTTATGAACCAAATCTCTTCTGTTTTCTATCGCCCTGAATACCGCCATATAAAAATGCTGAAGCAAAGATTCATCGCTGTAAGACCAAGCGTCTTCCGTTATTACCGCCAAAGTTTCCGCTCCGTTATATGCGAACTTTCTCACAAAATCTCCAAACGCGCTTTCATAACAAATAAGCCCCGAAAAAGTGTAGCCTCTCGGATGATTGAAAACGGTTATTTTTTTTCCTCTATTCCATTTTGCAGCTCCCGCTTTGTCGAATTGCTGATACATAAAATTAATTATATTTTTAAATGGAAAAGTATTTAATAAAAATTCGTTATCTTGAAAAGGATACGCTTCTCCGCCTGGGACAAGTTTTATTTTGGAATATTCGTCAAGCACATTTCCGTTATAATCTATGAATTCCATTCCGTTATAATATTCGTAATTGTTATAAGCGTCTTCGTTCGTATTTTCTTTTATTATTGGAGTTCCCAAAAGATGATAGGTTTGAGTCGCTCTTATCATGTCGTATAAAATAAAAGTGTTGTATATTGCGGGGTATGTGGAATTGGAAGCCAAACCGTATTCGTATAATTCTTTATTTCTATTAAAATAAAAACCGTAGGAATCCATAGTGACAGATTCGGGATAAATTATTAAAGAAGGCTGCGATAAAGCGGCGTCTCTCGCTAAATTTGCCACTCTCTTTACCGATATCGTTCCGTTTTGAGTGGCTCCGTCTGGAATTTCGGCGCTTTTGAATTTATCCGATTTGAGTAAAAAATTTTCCGCAAAACCTTGAATGCCTCCCGAATTTCTTCTGTAAGGCTCTCCCGTATAAATTTCTCTCCAATAATTATTCGGGTCGAAAGATTTTTGTATCAAAGCGATTTTTGTTTTATTCGCTCTTAATCTTTTTGATTCTTCCAAATTCAATTTTGCAATTCCGTAAATTAAAATTAATATTAAAGAAGAAACCAATATAATCGCAGGCAAATAATTTTTTCTATCTTTTTTAATTTCTATTTTGTCGGCGTATAAAATAATGTAATGACTTATGACGGCGTTTGTAAAATAAATAAAAAAACTTACTCCCAAAAGTCCGATTGTGTCGGCAATTTGAATGAAAGGCAAAAAATTCCATTGCGAATATCCTATTATTCCCCAAGGAAATCCTAAAAATCCGACATTTCGCATATATTCCATAAAAGTAAATATTATTGGAATGGCTATAAATCTAAATCGAGGAAGTCGTTTCGATATAAAACCGCTTAACAACATCGCGGGCAAATAAAACAAAAGAACGAGTAAAAATAAAATTGTGAATAAAGCTAAAAAGGCTATTGTCGCTTCCGTTTCTTTAAGCATAAAGGCGGATACCCACATAAGCAAATAACCGAAAAATACGAGGACAAATACCGCGGCGGATAATATATAATATCTGATTTTATTCGCTTTATAAATAATTATATTTAACGGAGCTAAAGCTATAAACGACATTGGAAAAAGATTTAAAGGCGGAAACGCTGGAATCAATAATAACGCGCTCAATACGGTTAATACGATTATCCCCAAAATATGCGAATTTTTTTTAGACACTTATAAATTTCCTATATTTTTATTGTATATTTTAATTCATTATAGATTATTTATAAAAAAATGTAAAATAGTTATAATAAAAACGAATGTATTAATTATTATTTATTTTCTTTATTTTTTAGAACTCGCATAAGCTCTTCCACAAAAATTTTATCTCTAAAAGCTATATGTTCCAAAAGCCAATCTTTAAGATATTTTACGAGTTTATTTGCGATAAAAGGCTGTCCTTCCTGATAACTCTTTATTTGATTAACTACCTCATCGTAAAAGCTTTTATGCATAGCCTTATGATTTTTAGAATCCGAATAATTTATAATATCCATTATTTTTTCTTCGGTTTTAAAGTGATAATCGGCATATTCTATGCATCTTTTTGAGGCGCTTATAAAAGCTTCGTTTTTATTAATTCTATGGTCTATAGTCGACAAATAAAGGTCGTTTATTATATTTACAAGTTCTCTATGCTGTTCGTCTATAATTTTATGTTTGGTATCGTATAGAGGATTCCATTTTATAAAAAGATTATCTTCTCGGATGTCGTTTTCAATTGTCAAATTATCGACATTTTTATTCTCCGCCATAATAATGCTCCTTAATAAAATTTGCGAATTTAATAAATTCTCTATTTATAAGGTAATAAAAAATTTAATATCGTCAACTATAAAAAATTATAAAATATATCTGCTAATGTCTCTGTTTTCTTCTATATCTTTCATAGCTTCTTTTATATTGCCCGCGTCAATCTTTATAAACTCTCCTTTATGCTCGTCCGCCGTAAACGAAATGTCTTCAAAAACTTTTTCCATTATCGTGTAGAGTCTTCTCGCTCCTATATTTTCAACATTTGTGTTTATATTATAAGCCAAATCGGCGATGCAATCCAAAGCGTCTTCGGTAAATTCTATCGAAACTTCTTCGGTTTTTAATAATTCCTGATATTGTTTCGTTATCGCGTTTTTAGGATTAACCAAAATATCTTTAAAATCTTCTTTCGACAAAGCTTTTAATTCCACTCTAATCGGAAATCTTCCCTGAAGTTCTGGAATCAAATCGGAAGGTTTATTCGTATGAAAAGCTCCAGCGGCGATAAATAATATATGGTCGGTTTTCACGGGTCCGTATTTCGTATTTACCGTTGTTCCTTCGACTATCGGAAGCAAATCTCTTTGAACTCCATGCCTCGCTACATCCGCATGGTCGCTCTTGTTTCCGCTCGCTATTTTGTCAATTTCGTCCAAAAATATTATTCCCATGTTTTCCGTTAAATTCAAAGCGTCCGAAGTCACTTTTTCCATATCTATAAGAGTTTCCGAAGCCTCGCTTATCAAATATTTTTTCGCTTCTTTCACTCTCAACCTTTTATTTTTTTTGCTTGCGGGAATTATGCTTCCAACCATCGACTGAATCATATCGTTTTCTTCAAATCCCATTCCAGGAATTATTCCGAACATTCTATTTTGATTTGAGCTAACTTTTATTTCCACATAACTTTCGTCAAAATCTCCGTTTGCGATTCTCGTTTTCATCTGTTCTTTAGCGTTTTTCTTTTTTTCCGCTTCGTTTTCCGTCAAATAATCTTCTTCTTTTTTAGCGGAGCTTACGGAAGGCAAAAGAAGTTTAACAAGTTTATCCAAAGCTATATCGGTGGCTTCTTTTTCGACATCTTTCATCATTGCCGTTTTCAAATCGAATATCGCCGCATTAACCAAATCTCGAACCATACTTTCGACATCTCGTCCGACATAGCCGACTTCAGTATATTTTGTCGCCTCCACTTTAATAAACGGCGCTTTTACAAGTTTTGCGAGTCTTCTTGCAATTTCCGTTTTTCCTACTCCCGTAGGTCCGATTAATATTATATTTTTAGGCGCGACTTCGTCTTTTAATTCTTCGGGCAAATGGCGTCTTCTGTATCTGTTTCTCAAAGCTATCGCGACCGACCTTTTCGCTTCGGTTTGTCCTATTATATATTGGTCTAAAGCCTCGACAATTTTTCTCGGCGTAAGTTCGCTTTCCAATTTTGCGTCAAATGACATTATTCTATAACCTCCAAAGAAATATTACCGTTGGTGTATATGCATATTTTAGAAGCTATTTCCAGCGATTTTTTAGCTATAATATTGGCGGGCAAATCGGTATTTTCCGTTAAAGCTATAGCCGCAGCTTTCGCATATTGTCCTCCGCTTCCAATGGCGAGTATATTATTATCGCTTTCTATAACATCTCCGTTTCCAGATAGCAAAAGCATTTTATCTTTGCTTGCCACTATTATTAAAGCCTGAAGATTTCTAAGCATTTTATCCGTTCTCCATTCTCTTGCAAGTTCCACAGCCGCTCTCGTCAAATCTCCCGAGTATTCTTCCAATCTTTTTTCAAATTTTTCAAATAAAGTGAAAGCGTCCGCGGTAGTTCCAGCAAATCCCGATACCACTTTTCCGCCATATAATCTTCTTAATTTAACGGCGTTAGGCTTCATAACCGTTTCTCCGAGCGTTACTTGTCCGTCTCCCGCTATTGCCGTAATTCCGTTTCTACTTACCGCGCAAATAGTAGTGCCTTTAAACATACATTAACCTCTATAAAAATGTTTAAATTTTAATTGAATATTAATTTAAAATTTTATTTAAAATTTATTTAAAAAAAATTTTATTAAAAATAATAATTTATATATTGTATTATATATTTCAATAAATTTCAATAAATGAAAATTTAGGTTTTATATCGTTAAAAGTAAAATTGAAAATAAAGAAAATCAAAAACCTATTAAAAAATCGCTTAAATGACGAATAGAAAAAATCTTTTTACCATCCGACATAATAATCTTGCGTTCCGTCAGTAAGCCAATTAACGCTAATTCTTCTATAATTCAATTTATATAGGGTGTTATTATCTATAGAATTTCTTATAGTAAATTCGAAGAAAAATACTATAGTTCCGTCTATTAAACCTCGAACAGTCGAATTATAGCCAAGTTTATCGTGTAACTCTTTTTTATAAGTTTCAAATGTTCTTCCTTCGTCCTCGCTTACCGCAATCCATAAATTGTTGTTTGTGTCCGCATAAGTTAATATAATTCTATTGCCGCCTCTTAATTTTGTTCCTTCTATTTTTCCGCCGTTACTTTCAATTTTAGCTCCTTCGCTCCATTCGTTAATAGAAGAGGTTAAATCGGAAGCCTTAAACCATTTTGCATCGCCGCTTGTTTTTGGAGATGCGACTATTAATAAAGATTTATCGGAAGTTCTGGCTATGATTTTTGCATTTTTATAACTATCTTCTTCGGAATATTTATGAACTCCGCCGACTTTCCAATTTTCTCCATTGTCGCGAGAATATAATATTGCAAATCCCAAATGTTTAACGGTTTTACCAGTCGCGCCTTTATTGTTTGTCGAACCTATATCCAAAGCGCAAGCTAAAGTTCCGTCAGAAAGAGTAATTCCGTTGCCAGAAACGGGATAGAATCTGTCAAAACCTTGAGTTTTCAAATCGCTAAAAACCGAGTCGTCAATATCTATCCAATCGCTCCATTTACTACCGTTATCGTAGCTTTTGCTTATTGAAATTTTTGATTCTCCTTCGTCATTATTAGAAAAACCCATTCCAGAAGAAGATAATAAAACCAAATCTTTATTATTCGCGTAGAAAGAAACTGGAGAACCATGCGAATTCGTTCCGCTCGTAGCCGCTTTTCCTATGGTAGAGCCAAAACTATCAAATGTCTTTCCGTTGCTCGACTTTTTAATCTGTATATCGCAGATTATTTCTCCGTCTATCCCAATTTCTCCGCTATATTTTCTGTATTCGTAAAACGCCAATAAATAACCGTAACTTGAACCGACAAACGAAGGATTTCTATAAACTCTACCCGTTCCATCGCCAGAAGTTTGATAACTTTCCACTAAAGCAAATCTTACATCGAGTTCTTTTTGTTCTTCCATTTTTAATACATAATCTTTATTTTCGTTACTGTCTTTGTAGTATGGGGAAAAAGCGTAATCTACTCCGCAGGAAATAGTCATACAAGCTATTATAGTAATTATTGATATTAAAAATATTTTTTTTAACATATTTCAAAATCCCCCTTTTAAAATATTTTATCATATATTGTATATTGTTTTCACTTTCTATATATAATATAACAAATTTTTTAATATAGTCAAATTTTTTTAGTAATTTTTTTAATAAATAATCTTATTTTATAGTATCGTATTTTTTATATGTAAATATTAATGACAATTAAAAAGACTTTATTTTTTTGTATTATTAATTTAAACATTTTGACAAATAAAATTATTCTGTTATAATATATCTATGAATAAAAAACATTTTAATGCATTGAACGATTATTTTGTCAGGTATTTCTTCACCGATAAGGGAGGCGAAAAAGTCCTCCTCGATTTTATAAACGCCG
>NZ_SJDU01000105.1 GCF_005518285.1 Brachyspira catarrhinii
CGATTTTATCTTTAATATATTCTCTCGCTAAATATTTGTCCGCGCATTTCGTCATTAAAGGATTATGATAATATAATTTTAGCCATTGAAGTTTTTCGTTAAAAGTTTTAGGATTTTCCAAATTTAATTCGTATCCCGTTCCAATTTTAAAGAGCTTTTTTAAATTTTCTTCTCTAAATTTAAAATTATCAGAACGATTCATTTACCGTTTCTCCTCGAATTATTTTTTATTTATTTTCAATATAATATTATTCAATAAATATGTCAAGTTTTATTTTATAATTATTTAATAGCCTCGATATGTATCGTAGCTTCTATAAATAGTTTCATTTTTTTTAAATATAAAAGAGACGGAAGAGTAAATCAACCGTCCCTTTTATTATTTAATGAGTCTAATATGAAAAAACTTTTATCTATTATCAATTAATTAGACGTTTAAATCGCAAAAAAGTTCCCGCATTAATTTTATTTTTTAAAAAATTCTTAATAAAGTTTAAAAAAGAGACGGACTATATTAAATAATCCGTCCCACTTCAAATATTGAGGAGTCTCATATGAAAAAAATTTACTTATTTATCGTATAGTTAGACGAATAATTTTAAAAAAAGTTCCCGAATAAATTATAATCAAGGCTATTTTTTTGACAAATTATTAAAAACTTTATATAATGTCGTTAAAATAATCAAACAAAAAGGAAATTTTATAATGAAAAGAATCATAATTACGGGCGGAGCTGGTTTTTTAGGCTCTCATTTATGCGAAAGATTACTAAAAGAAGGAAATCATATAATATGCATTGATAATTTTTTCACGGGTTCTTATGAAAATATTAAACATTTGGAAAATAATAAAAATTTTGAAATTATAAGGCATGATATAACCGAGCCGATTCATATAGAATGCGATGAAATATATAATTTTGCCTGCCCAGCCTCTCCAATTCATTATCAAAGAAATCCCGTTCATACTTTTAAGGCGAGCGTTTTGGGAATACTTAATATGCTTAATTTGGCGAGAGAATGCAACGCGAGATTACTTCAAGCGTCAACAAGCGAAGTTTACGGCGACCCTTTGGAACATCCTCAAAAAGAAACCTATTGGGGACATGTAAATCCAGACGGTATAAGAAGCTGTTATGACGAGGGAAAACGAGGAGCGGAAACTTTAATGATGGATTACCATAGACAATATAATACCGATATAAAAATCATTAGAATATTCAACACTTACGGACCGAGAATGAACGAAAATGACGGTAGAGTAGTATCAAATTTTATTATTCAAGCGCTTAAAAATATTCCAATTACGGTTTACGGAGACGGAAGTCAAACGAGAAGCTTTTGCTACTGCGATGATTTGATTGACGGAGCTATAAAAATGATGGTAAGCGAAAATTTTATAGGACCCGTTAATTTGGGAAATCCTATTGAAATGCCCGTTATAGATTTTGCAAAAATTATAATAGAAAAAACTAATTCAAAATCCGAAATAATATTTAAAAAACTTCCGAAAGACGACCCTGTGAAAAGACAGCCCGATATAAATCTTGCTAAAGAAAAGCTTAATTGGCAGCCGAAATACAAACTCGAGGACGGACTTAAAAAAACTATAGAATATTTTGAAAATTATCTTAAAAATAAACTATTATAAAACTTGAATTTAACGATTAAAAATATCATTATTAAACATAAAAATTTGAAGAGCTATTTATATGTCGTAAAATAATACTGCATATTTGAAAAATTGATGATTATGTATCGTATATATGCATTTTTTACCGTTTTATTTTTATATAGTTTATAAGTTAAAATTAAATTAGTAATGGAGATAAAATTATGGATTATAATAAATATACTATAAAAGCCCAAGAGGCTATAAACGAAGCTGCGAATATTGCAAACGGAGAAGACCATTCGGAAATAGGAAGCGAGCATTTGCTTTTGGCGTTGCTAAAACAGGAAGATGGCTTAATCAAACCGCTTTTAGAAAGAATAGGAATTCCCGTTAATTCTTTAATAGAAAAAACTCAAAAATTGGTTAATGAAAATGTTAAAGTATTGGGAGAAAATGTTCAACTTCATTTATCTACTAACGCTGGAAAAGTTTTGGCGAAGGCTGAAAAAGAAGCTACGGCTTTGAAAGACCAATATGTTTCTACCGAGCATATATTTTTGGCTTTAGTCGATGCGGAAAACCGAGCGGGCAGAATGCTTAGAGATAATAAATTAAGCAAAAAAGAGGTTTTATCGGCTATCAAATCTTTAAGAGGAAATCAAAATATCAATAGTCAAGACCCCGAAGCGAAAATGCAGGCTTTGGAAAAATACTGCCGAAATTTAACCGCTTTGGCGAAGGCTGAAAAAATTGACCCCGTTATCGGACGAGACGAAGAGATAAGAAGAGTTATGCAGGTTTTATCGAGAAGAACAAAAAATAATCCCGTTCTTATAGGAGAGCCTGGAGTGGGAAAAACGGCGATAGTCGAAGGACTTGCTCGAAGAATAGTCTCTCAAGATGTTCCAGATAGTTTGAAAAATAAAAAATTACTCGCTTTGGATTTGGGCGCATTGGTTGCGGGAGCGAAATTCAGAGGAGAATTTGAAGAGAGATTAAAAGCGGTAATTAGCGAAATAGAAAAATCGGAAGGCGACATTATATTATTTATTGACGAACTTCACACTTTAGTCGGAGCGGGGGCTACGGAAGGCGCAATGGACGCTTCTAACCTTTTGAAGCCAGCATTGGCGAGAGGAGAATTGAGAGCAATCGGAGCTACAACATTAGACGAATACAGAAAATATATAGAAAAAGACAAAGCGCTTGAAAGAAGATTTCAGCAAGTTTATTGCAAAGAGCCTACGGTTGAAGATACGATAGCGATATTGAGAGGACTTAAAGACAAATACGAAGTCCATCATGGAGTGAGAATAAAAGACGAGGCTTTGGTTGCGGCGGCGGTTCTTTCAAACAGATATATAACGAATAGATTTTTGCCCGATAAGGCTATAGATTTGGTTGACGAAGCTGCGAGTCAATTAAAAATAGAAATAGAAAGTCAGCCTACGGAATTAGACCAGCTTGAAAGAAAGATTTTGCAACTTAATATAGAAAAACAGGCGCTTTCAAACGAAAACGATGCCGCGTCAAAAGACAGACTCGAAAAATTGGAAAAAGAATTATCCGAAATCACGGAAGAGCGAAACTCAATGAAACTTAAATGGGATAATGAAAAAAAACGAATAGAAGAGATAAGAAAATTAAAAGAAGAATTGGAAGAATTGAATATAAAAGAAACTCAATATACAAGAGAAGGCAATTTGGCGAAAGCTGCGGAAATTAAATACGGAAAAATCCCCGAGCTTAATAAAAAATTGGAAGAAGCGAATATTGAAAATTCAAATTCGAAAAGTGACGAAAAAAGATTATTGAAAGAAGAAATTTCCGAAGACGACATCGCTCAAGTAATATCGGTATGGACGGGAATTCCCGTAAGCAAAATGCTTGCAAGCGAAAAACAGAAATATTTGCAGCTTGAAGAAGTTTTGCATAAAAGAGTAATCGGGCAAGACGAAGCTATAACTTCAGTAGCGGACGCTATAAGGAGAAACAGAGCGGGACTTTCGGATGAAAATAAACCGCTTGGAAGTTTTTTATTTATAGGACCTACGGGAGTTGGAAAAACGGAACTTGCAAAAACTTTGGCAGATTTTCTTTTTAACGATGAAAGAGCTTTGACAAGAATCGATATGAGCGAATATATGGAAAAATTTTCTGTAAGCCGATTAATCGGAGCGCCTCCAGGATATGTTGGTTATGACGAAGGCGGACAATTAACCGAAGCGGTGAGAAGAAGACCTTACAGCGTAGTTTTATTTGACGAAATTGAAAAAGCGCATCCAGATGTTTTTAATGTTTTGCTTCAAGTTTTGGACGATGGCAGATTGACGGACGGACAAGGCAGAGTCGTAGATTTCAAAAATTCCATAATCATAATGACGAGCAATTTGGGTTCGGATTTGATACTCGAAGCAAAAAATACGGACGATATAAGAGGAAAAATTAACGAGCTTTTGAAAGTTTCTTTTCGCCCCGAATTCTTAAATAGAATAGACGAAATAATAACTTTCACAAGGCTCGATAAAAAATATATTAACGCCATAGCTAAAAATCAGATTGAAAAAGTTGCCGAAAGACTTAAAGACAGAAGAATAAATTTGGAAGTGTCGAGCGAAGCTATAGATTTTATTTCCGATGTCGGTTATGACGCGCAATTTGGAGCGAGACCTTTGAAAAGAGCGATACAAAATTATATAGAAAATCCTCTTGCAAAAGAAATTCTTGCGGGAAAATATTTTGAAGGCGACACTATAAAAATAGCAAAAGGCAAAGACGGTTTGGTTTTTGAAAAATAGTTATTTAGATTTTAATATATTTTTAAAAATATAAACCGAGTTTTTATAACAAGAACTCGGTTTAATTTTCTAAAATTATTATAATTATTCAATTAAACTAATACTAATGTATATCAATAACATTAGCATTTTCTGTAGTTAAATTAAAAATTTTATCGAAAAGCGCTTTATCTTTATCATAAACCGTAATTGGTTCGTTTATACCATTTAAAAAAATTTTTAATGTATTAGTATAATCATAAAATTTGAACGAACTAATTTCATCTTTGATAAATTAATTATTGACATTTTTCTCTCTGCGCGCCTGTGGCGTGAAATTTGATAAATTTGGAATAGATAACAAATTTTATATTGGTTTATTAAATTTTATGAATTCATAAACCGATATTAAACATATAAAAAAGTTATTGACTTATTTTATTAAATTTGTTATAATAACGATAGATAATAAATTTTATAATTTGACAAGTAATTATTTTGTGAATTTTTTACTTGACTTTTTTAGAAAGTTTGTTATTATATTTTTAGATAAAAAAATTAGGAATAAAAAAGGTTGTATAAAAACTGCGTAGCGCACTCTGTGGGCTGTAAGCCCTGGCAAATTTATTTGACAGAGCCTTTAAGCGAAGCAGTTTTTAGGATTATAAATGAAAACGGTTTGTAGAATTAAAAATTTTATATTGGAAACGATTAAGGCAATTCTATCAAGTTTCTTTAATTATACAAATATATACAAATATATACAAATATATACAAATATATACAAATATATACAAATCCTATTTAATTATAACATTAAACGGGATTTTTGTCAATACTATAAAAAATTATTTTCATTTAGTCATTACGAGCGCAAGCGAAGTAATCCGCAGAAAAAAGACTTTATTTACTTTGTATTGCTTCACTTCCTTTCAGTCGTTCGCAATGACAAATTATTTCAATTCGGAAATATTAAGTCGAATCTACGGCTTTTTATTTATAAAAAAATTTAATTACACAGGAGGATTTGCATCATGACAAATCTAAAAACAATTTTTAAACAAAAATCAAAATTATTATTAACTTTCTTATGTCTGCTCGGTATGTTGTTTTCTTACAGTTGCTCTTGCAGGAATAGGGCTACTCAACCTCCAGTTACAACCGACACCAATACGTCTACTCCACCTCCAGTTACAGCCGACACAGGGCTTACGGGCGGAGTAGATAACGGAAGTGGAGGACTTTTATATACTGTCTCATCTACTTTATCGAGAAATTTAATGGTTGTAAATTCTGATGGAACTGATACAACATTCCCGATAACTGTAACCGTTGTGAATGCCGATATATCAAGTTTTATAGTTAGCGGTATTGACGGATTAGAATTAGAAAATAATAATGGCGCTTTTAAAGTAAAAAACGGTTTTAATAATATTCAAAATAGTGAAACGGAAGTTACTTTAAGCCTAAACTATAAAAAGAAAGCTGCGGCAAAAGAAAAAGATACTATTTCTCCAGATAAAGAAGATTTGATAATTAAAGTTATAAAAGCTACAAAAATATCATTGGATAATCAGGTAAAGAATATATTTGGTAGTAAAGGAGATATAAGGGCAATGAATGTAGACGGTGTTACATTTTTAGTTGATAGTGTAACTCTTGAAGGAACGAAGTTTATATTGGATACAGTAGGAGCTGATAATACTACTGGAAATGACTATGAAACAAAAAAAATTGGAAAAGAATTTTTTGGAAGTGATGAGTTATTGAAGCAATTAAAAAAATCAATCCTCACAGGAGGTAGCCTTGTAAATTATGTATCTGAAATAACCTACAATAAAACTTTACCAAATGGAGATGCTCAAGTTTTTTATTATACTTTAACTACTAAAGATGATGATAGTCTAGAATTTGACAATAAAGAGTTTAGCGTAGAAATTAAAAATGATAAACATTCAACTACTGGTAGGTTAGCAATTGAGTGGACAGATTAAATTAGAAATTAGTTAGTAGTAAAATAGATTATAGAAAAATAGTTTAAACTATTATTTAAGTAAAAGGTTGATAAGATTTTTGATTTTTAAGAAGCCCCATGCAGAGATGCATGAGGCTTATTTTTTTATATATTTATAATAGAAAAGAGCAAGTTTATAGTTTGTCGATTTCTTCGAGGGTTAAGCCTGTGATTTCGCTTATAAGGTTAATATCCATGTTTTTTGATTTCATTGTTTTTGCTATTGTATAACTATTTTCTTTTATTCCTTCGAGTTTGCCTTCTTTTATTCCTTCAAGTTTCCCTTTTTCAATTCCTTCTTTAATTCCTTCTTTACTTCTTTAATTCCTTCTTTAATT
>NZ_SJDU01000106.1 GCF_005518285.1 Brachyspira catarrhinii
CTGACGCCATAGGCTCTTATGTTGTTAAAGAAAATTATAAAGAAGCGATTGAAACTTTCGGTTTGATAATAAGACTTTTGAATACTATTGAAAATTTTGATAAAATGGTTTTGGAATATGCGCAGAGTATTTACGAAGGTTATGAGAAAGTTTTGCCTTTATACGATTCCATAATGAAAAAAGAAATCGATATAAATATAGCTAAAATATTTCCCGCAAATCATATTCCTTTGTTTAATAATGTTCAAAAAGCGAACGCCACTTATAATAAATTAATAAATTTCGCAATGGTAAGTCCCGCTCTCAAAAGAAGAAAATCTATTTGGTATGGAATACTCGAAAAAGAATCTTCAAATTTGATTATTAATATGTATTCAGGTAAAAAATAATTTGCCTTATTTTGCTTGATTTATTAGTTGACTTTAAAAATTTTTTATTATATAATATTCTAAAAATTAATTAGATTAAAAGGAGTTATAGAAATGTCATCTATTAAACCATTAGCCGATAGAGTTCTATTAAAAGTATTGGAACAAGAGGCAAAAACTTCAAGCGGAATATACATCCCAGAAACTGCTACGGAAAAAACTCAAAGAGCCGAAGTTGTGGAAGTTGGAGAAAGCGAAGATATTAAAGTCAAGAAAGGCGATATAGTTATATACGATAAATACGCTGGCATTCAAATTAAAGAAGGCGATACGGAATATTTAATCGTTAAAAACGAAGAGATAGTCGCTCTTATAAAAAAATAATTTTATAAAGACTTTTGTAAAAATTTAATTTTAAGAACATTCATGTTTTGTCGACTGAATGTTCTTTTTTAAATTATTTTAAGATTAGGTTAAATGAAGAAATATTTATTAATAATTATCATAATGCAGATTTTTGCAACTTTTTTATACGCTCAAGAATCATCGAATAAATCTCCCGAATATATTTTTACTTATAATAAAGAAAACGATTTTAATATTTCCGATACAAACGCGGTAAACGAAGTTTCTATAATGATTGAAAGGCGCGGATTTCCTTTGGTTAATAGACTCGTTAGATTTACTTCTTTGAATCCCGATATTTTTCAATTTGAAACCGAAAATACTGATAATATTAATGAAAATGAATTTGAAGAAGAAAATAAAAATTATACGAATATTTTCGTTATTCCGACTGACGAGGACGGAATCGCTACCGCAAAACTCAATTTATTTAAATCTGGAAACGGAATCGTTCTTATGCATATATTGTATGTCGGTTCTACGGGAAATACGAATATATCTTACGAAGAATTTGCTTATGTCAATATTAAAGACAATTCTTTTCAATCGAAATTTTTGAATTTGGAAGACGAAAGTTTAAATCCGAAAACTTCCATTATAATTATTGCGACTCTTTTTCCCACATTATTTTTAATTTCAATAGCTTTAATATTTATAAGTTATTTCAGACGAATATATTTTGAATACAGAAATATAAAATCAAAAATCGTAATATATACTTTTTTTGGTTTCAGCTCGATAAAAAAACAATTTGCACCGATGCTTCTGTTAATATTTTTAGAACTTTTAATAATCGGTTTTGTGATAACTACGAATAATTATATATTTTTGATTATATTGCTCGTTTTATTTATCGCGGGATTTACCGTCAAAAGAGAGAAAATGTATTCGATAGGATTTTTTATTTTGGCATGCATTTTTATTATTTATATTTATTTAAATACTTTTATAAATTATTTTGGAATTGAATTTATATCGCAAAATAATATTATGAGAAGTCCGATTTTGGTTTTAATATTATTTTTTATAATCACTTCTTTAGTCGGCGGAATATATATACCCGTTTCAATGCTCGCTTTATATAAAGTGGCGTTTGCTTTAAGCGATTTTGCTTTTATATTGGCTTTAGTCGGAATATTTTTATCTTCCGCATTCTATATAGTAAAAGTCAAAAAAAATATCCCGTTTTTATATGAACTCGATTTGATAAAGATAAGAGATTGATTGGTTAAAATTATGAATAATAAATACGATGTTATAGTTGTCGGCGGCGGACATGCTGGAATAGAAGCTTCTCTATCTTCCGCAAGACTTGGCATGAAAACTTTATTAATATCTATTAATCTCGACACAATCGGACAAATGTCATGCAATCCTTCAATCGGCGGAGTTGCAAAAGGAACTATAGCAAAAGAGATTGACGCTTTGGGCGGAGAGATGGGAATTTTAGCCGATAAAACCATGATGCAATTTAGAATGCTAAACAGAAGCAAAGGGAAAGCCGTCTGGGCGCCGAGGGCTCAATCCGATAAATACGCCTATAAAGACGAAGCTACAAAAAGTTTATACTCTCAAAATAATTTAACTTTGCATCAGGATATAGTCGATTCTTTAATAGTTGAAAATAATATTATAAAAGGATTAAAAACCGAGAGAGGACGAGAATATTTATGCGATGCCGTCATACTCACAACGGGAACATTTTTAAACGGACTCATTCATATAGGCTCTTATCAAAAACCAGCGGGCAGAATCGGAGAACTTCCTTCAATAGGTTTGTCGGATAATTTAAGGAGTTTTGGATTTGAAGTCGGCAGATTAAAAACGGGAACTCCAGCGAGAGTGGATTTTTATTCTATTGATTTGGATATTTTGGATATTCAATATGGAGATAATGAAATTGTTCCATTTTCTTTTTTAACTAAAAGTATAGATATTGAACAGACGCCATGCTATATAACCTACACGGATAAAAATATACATAAACTTATTACCGATAATATTCATCTGTCGCCAATGTATAGCGGCGTAATAAAAGGAATCGGTCCGAGATATTGCCCGAGTATCGAGGATAAAGTGGTGAGATTTGCAGACAAGGAAAGGCATCAATTATTTTTGGAGAGAGAAAGCCATAGAACGAACGAAGTTTATATAAACGGTTTTTCTTCAAGTTTGCCCGAAGAGATTCAAATTAAAATGATAAGAAATTTGAAAGGACTTGAAAACGCGAGAATATTAAAACCAGCTTACGCGATAGAATACGATTATATTAATCCAATAGAATTAAAACCCACTTTGGAAACAAAAAAAATAGAAGGCTTATTTTTGGCGGGACAGATAAACGGAACGAGCGGATACGAAGAGGCGGCATGTCAAGGTTTAATTGCGGGAATAAACGCTTCATTAAAAGTCCAAAAACGAGAGTCTTTTATATTGAAGAGGAGAGACGGTTATATCGGAGTATTGATAGACGATTTGACGACAAGAGGAACGAAAGAACCTCATAGAATGTTTACATCTCAAGCGGAACATAGAATGCTTTTAAGACAAGACAACGCGGACGAAAGGCTTACCGAATTATCTTATAATATAGGTTTGGCGAGCAAGGAAAGATTGGAAAAAGTTAAAGACAAAAAAATTAAAACTCAAATATTGGTTGATTTTTTGAATAAAAGAACTCTCACTCAAAAAGAAACGAAAGAATTGGGATTTGAAAAAGAAGCGAAAGAATTTAGAACTATGACATTGGCGTCTATAATAAAGCGTCCAGAATGCAATATAAATACCGTTTTGAAATTTATTGATAAAGATTATAATAAAAATGTTTTAGAGAATGCGGAAACTTCGATAAAATACGAAGGCTATATTTCAAGATATTTAAACGAAATTAAAGATATTGAGAAATACGAGAATATGATTATACCCGAAGATTTTGATTATTCTACTTTGCAGAGCGTGAAGATTGACCAGATAAATAAATTAAAACAGTTTAAACCTTATAATATATCGCAGGCTTTAAGAATTCCAGAAATAGATATGTCGGTCGCTCATATTTTGATTCTTGCTATAAATAATCTTAAAAAGAAAAAATAAAATCGCTATTATGAGATTATTTTTTTCCTTCATTCATTGCAGCCTTTATTTTTCGCATTGTCATTGCGCCTTTTCTTTCTATTTCGTCATTGCGAGGGCAAAGCCCGAAGCAATCAATAAAAAAGGGCATGTATTTCTACATACCCTGTATAGTGTAAAATGTTAATCGAAAAATCTGAAAAAGATTATCTAAACTTATAGTCTATAAGATAATTGAGCGCCCCAAGCGTCTATATCAAATATAGATTTTACTGTCGATGCGCCCGCAAATTCTGTGCCAGCAACCAAGAACAAATCTATAAAGAAATCTTGTCCGATTATAAAGCCTATGCCCGTAAATAAATCCATAGAAGAGGTAAAATTATAACCAAAGGTTTTTGATTTTCCTCCTTGAAGATATTCGGTAGAGGTATTCGTCATTTCAAAGCCCAATCTATAACTTAAACCCGCTCTAAACTCGAACCAATTAACGGGAGTAAATACAGTTCCTATTGGCAATTCCACATAAGGAGTAGTCGTCACGGTAGAAACTTTATTTCCCGTAATCGTAGAAGTTTCATAATTATTATATGTTTCTATCGTAGTGCCATCTGGGTTGCCTACATATGTGCTAACATCGTATTTAGTAGTCGTTGTCGTTTGTCCCACATTGCTAACGCTTACGGATAAACCGACTTTTGGCTCCATAATCAATTGAACTCTGTTATCGGATAAATTCCATTCCAAAGTAGGGTAGGCGTTTATATCGAATTCCATACCGAATATTTTTTCTCTTTCGGTAATTGCGCTACTATTTACAGTATTTCTGGTTGTTGCGCCAGCGCTTTTAGTTTCATTTCTATCGTTTGTGTAATAGGAAGTCTTTTTATTAGGATTATAAATATCGAAACCCAATGTAAGTCCCGCGTTTATTCCCGTCATAGGACCAGAAACTAAAGGCATATAAAATTCTGGGGCTAAAATCATTTTAACTGGAGAAGAAGAGTTTGCATTCGTTCCAGCTTCTATATGCTCGCTATTTCCATAATTTAAATCGTTCACAAAATTACCAGAAATCTCTCTCGAGTAAGTTTTAAGATAGCTGTTATTATCTATATGAAATCTTAAAGGAATTTTTAATTTCATCTCTCCAAACTTTAATCCAACCGCAACTTCATGAACCCATTCCGTATTTGCAAGCGAATTCGTAATAACTCTAAAATTATCGCCGTCAGTATAAGAAGTGTATCCGTTTGTGGAAGATTTTACTCCGCCTCTCGCTATCAAATAATGAATTGAAATCATATCGTTGATTTTGAAAACGGGACGAATCGCAAATGACGAAGCCGTAGTCACTCTTTTACCCAAATAATTTGGAGTTGTTAGCGCGGTAGTAGTTGAATTTGCATAATCGCTTCTTGTCTCGCTCATAGCGTAAGCTCCAGCAAGTCCAAAATACATAGCGTTATTTAATATAGGAATTCCAAAGAAAGCCTGAATAACTTGATTTGAACTCGAATTCAAATTTGGAACATATCCCGCGGAGAATATTATTCTATCCAAATCGAAAACATTTTTCGCGTTCAAATTATCGCTGTCTCTTGAAAACTCTCCCGCTGTCGCTCTCTTTCTTGCCGACAAATCCAAATTGCCAATCATAGTTTGCATATTCGTAGATATTTGAGCGAAAGAATACGCAAAAGTTATAAAAGTTAAAATTAATATATTTATTATCTTTTTCATAGTGAGAACCTCCTTAAATTAATATATCCAAAGTTTATACATGCCATTAGTTGGTATTGAAAGATTAGTCAATATATTATTCGTAATCAAACCGTTGCTAAAGCTTGTAGGAGAGGAACTTATATCGGCAGTCGCTCCAATAACATAAGTTTTGCCAAATAAACTGCCTTCGCTCGAACCTTCTATTTCGGCATATAAATCTAAATTATCCAAAACTGTGGTATTAGTATTTACGCCAATTTTAGTATGAGTCGTTTTTGGAGCTTGAGCTGGAGCAAGTTTTAATTTGTAGCTATATTCAATATTTACAGCGGTTATATTGGCATCCGTAGTATTAAAATTGACTCTATAAACTCCGCCCGCATCGTTATAAACAGGAGTAGCAATTCCCGTAATGTCGGTATTCGTTCCCGCATTGTCGTAAGTAACTTTTGAGATACCCGTAACCGTTATTCCCGCTCCGTTTGTATAACCAGATATACCAAACGAACCTGAAAAAAAGTTGCCTGTTCCTCCAGCTACTAATACATATTTAGTATCATTAGTAGTTATTAGAGTAAGGTTTGACGCCGTTCTTCTTCCCGAGCCAAGCTCTTTGCCCAAGTCGGGTTTCAAGTCTTCGGGTTTCGTGGCGTCCGCTCCCGAACAACTCATGGCGACAATTATCGCCGTTAGGCTTAAAGCCAATAAAATTGTTTGTCCGATTTTGTTAAATCGCATTTTTTTTCTCCTTCGCCGTTTTCGCGGCATTTTTAAATTTTTTTATTAAAATATTATTCTCATAATAATATTTCCAAAAATCGTTAAAATAATAATTAAAATAAATTTTGGGCTTCTTAAAGATAAAAATATCCTTAAAAAGCCCAAATAAAATAAATGTTAGGAATTTAATGAAAAAAATAGTTAAATTATTTTTAAATATCAATGTTTTGAAAAATGCAACAATGTCCCCGTCTTTTAGAAAAGAGAACCGCTTTTTTATATTAAAAAAGTTTGAATTAATATTGAATAAATTTAATAAACATAATTTTAAATAAAGTGCAAAGGATAACGCTGACGGCTGACGGCTGACGGCTGACGGCTGACGTGCAAAACTTCATATTGTAATAATTTA
>NZ_SJDU01000107.1 GCF_005518285.1 Brachyspira catarrhinii
CTTGGCGTGGCAAAAGTAACTTCATGTTTTGAAAGCATATCGTAAGTTCTTTTTATATATTTCAATCTGTCGTTTCTGCTTTTATCAAACATTACTTTATTTTCGCCTTTATAAACATCGTCATAAAAAGAAAACATCGCCGCAACCATATAGGTTATTTGAGGAAGTTCCAATTTTTTATTTCCTATAGATTTACAATATTTTCTATTGAATATGGCAAGTCCTTTATAAGTAAAAAGCAAATCTCTATTCGGTTCTATCATAGAATTAATTTTATCAAGTTCTCTTTCTGAAAAATGTTTTATTATTTCTTTATCGTATATTTTATATTTCAAGCCTTTTTTTAAGAAAGTTTTTATATGCGGATAACTGCCGATTTTTTTGAGTCCCGCCGTTTCTTTATAGATTTTCATTAAATAAAGTTTTTCGGCTATCGTGTCGTAAATCGGATAAAGCGGACTTATTTTATTAACCGCAGTATTTATAAGCTCGTCATATAAAACTTCGATTTTCATTTTATCGTTAATTTTTATATTAAGCCCTTGAAGTAAAGCGTTCGTAAACACTTCTTTATTATCCGTTGCCCAATTTATAACTTTTTTTAATTTTTCTTCGTTGAAAGGCTCTTCTCTTCCGTCCCTTTTTATAATAATATGTTTTTTGTCTTTAGTTAATTCTATCATAATCTGCCCCGTAATTACAAATCGTTTTTAAGCGTTCCTTTTTGATAAGATATATTTGTCGCTTCCTGCAAAGCGGCGTTTTGTTTATTTATATCTCTGTAAGTATTAAACCAATCTATTATATCGGACTTTTTTTCTTTCAAATATTCCGTTTCAATTCCAATATCTCTAAGTCGAACTCCCGCCCAATATTTGATAAAATGCTCGCTTATAGAAGAATTGATTCCAAGAACTTCTTTCTCGTCAAATAAATATTTCGCCCATTTAATCTCTTCGGCAACGGTATAATCCGTCATCTCTTTAGCCGTCTTATCAAACCAACCGTTATCGAATAAATGCTTGAAACCTTGACTGCCTTCTTTTCGTAGTATCGACAAAACATTTTTTCCCGTAGGAACATGAACATTCAATTCGTCATGCGCTATAAGTTTTATAGTTTTTGTAAATCCCGTAATCGCATCGCTATAACTGTTGTTTATCGTAAATGTCACCAAAAATGAAAAAGGAAATTTAACGCTTTCAAGCAAATATATTCCCGTTAGCAATTTCAAAACCGCCTGCTTCTTTTCATCCAAAGTCGCTTTTGAAGTTTCAATATTGCATAAAGTATCGACACAATCGAAAAGTTCGACTTCTTTCTCCATTCTATGTTTTACAAATTCATCGTTATAAACCAAATCCAAAGTTTCCGTAGCCTGCTGAGCGAAAACCTCCGAAAGTCCGTAAGAATAAGACTCGGCATGAATAACTTCTTCTATCGCTATCCTCGAATATAGAATAGACCAAATTGAACTTGAAACTATTCTATTCAAAATCGCCGCAAAACCGCTTGTCACTCCGCTATCCATTAAAGTTTGATAGGCGATATTTAACTTGAACGCCCTTTGCGCATCTTCTGGTAAAGTCGAGAATCTCGTTTTATCCGATTTATAATCCACTTCTTTTGAAAACCAAGTATTTCCTTCGCTCGCTTCTTTTAATTTTCTTGCGACTTCATGGCTTATAGAATCGATTCTTATATAATGCCCGAAATCTCCAAAAAATATTTTTTCGGTTTCGGGTTTTTTACTTATATCTATTACTTTCATTGAATTAATACCCCTTTATTAATAGTAAATAAACGATTAACATAATTTTGAATTTATATTTTATTTATATTTTTTTATTTGTCAAATTTGCCGTTTGTTTTTATACGATATAATATGGAATAGTAAATAATTACATATCAAATATTAAATATAAATCTATAGAAATAGATAATATTATAATAACTGTATATTAAAAATATGAATTCATATGTTATTTTTTATAACAAAATAAAAAATGTATTTAGAATATTTCATTTTTAATATATAATCAAAACTATAAATTATTAATAAATCAATTGGAAAAAATTATGAATAAAAAAATATTTATTATATTTACGATTATTTTTATAGGTTTTATATCAAAGAATATTTTTTCTCAAGATAACGCGAAAGTCTATGTTATTAAAAAATTGGAATTTCAAGAGATAAACAGATGGTATGCGGCTTATATAAAAAAAGCGATTAAAAAAGCGGAAGACGAAGGCGCAAGTTTAATAATATTGGAACTCGATACGCCTGGCGGATTATTATCTTCCGCGCTCTCTATAAAAAATTATATAATCGAAAGCGATATTCCAGTCGTTGCATATATAAATAAAAACGCGCTTTCCGCGGGGGCTTTAATATCTTTAAGTTGCGAAGCGATTTATATGTCGGACGGAAGCATAATAGGAGCTGCGACTCCCGTTTATATGAAAGGAAACGAAATTGAAAAAGCGAGCGAAAAAGAAATAAGCGCGATGCGGGCGGCTATGCGTTCGTCTGCCGAAAGAAGCAAAAAAAATGTTCGGATTGCCGAAGCCATGGTTGACGAGACGATTATTTTATCGAAAAGAAACGATGGGATAGATTTGGATGATAAAACTCTGCTCACTTTAAGCGTTGAAGAAGCGTTAAAAGTAAATATTGCCGATGGAAAAGCTAATTCGATAATCGATATAATAAAATTAAGAAATCTATCTGAAAACTCGACTATAATAAATGTCGAAGAAGAAAAATACGATTATATATTAAGATTTTTAATCAATCCCGCCGTTTTAAGCACTCTAATTTCAATAGGAATAATCGGAGTATATATAGAATTAAAAACTCCGGGATTTGGAATTGGCGGAGTAATTTCAATAATCGCGTTTTCAATATTTTTCTTTGCTCAAGTTTTTGTAGGAGAAAGCGGTTTTTTAGCTCCAGCAATATTTTTTCTTGGAATAGTTCTTTTGGCTATTGAAATTTTCGTCATACCGGGATTTGGCATAACGGGAATACTTGGAATATTGGGAATTGTAGCGGGAATATTTATGTCTTTTGGAATAAACAATATCGCTCAAGCTACTTTGGTTGTCTTCGTTTCGCTTGTAGCCGATATTGTCATTATAATTATTTTGGCGAGATTCATTTTAAAATCAAAAGGTTTCAAAAATATCGTGGCTTTAGAAACCGACACGGCGGGCTATCATTCGAGCGTTTCTTACGATAATTTGCTCGGATGCGAAGGAATAACCGACACATTTTTTAGACCTTCGGGGAATATTATAATTAACGACAAAAAATATGACGCCATAACCGAAGGAGAATTTATAAATAAAGGCGTAAAAATAAAAGTCATTCTTGTAGAAGGAAATAAAATAGTTATAAAAGAAGTAAAAGATTAATCAAAAAAAATTATATAAATTTTTTCAATTTCAATATAAAATAATATTATGAATAACGATATAATATTAAAACTGAAAAATGTTAAAAAATACTTTTACCCGAAAGTCAATATAATAGAAACTCTTTTGAAAAAAAACAAAGAAATAAAAGCGGTTGATGGAATCGATTTTGAAGTAAAAAGAGGAGAGATACTCGCGATTATCGGCGAATCGGGAAGCGGTAAAACGACAGTAGGAAAACTTATAATGAATTTAATCACTCCAACCGAAGGAGAAATTTTATTTGAAAATGAAAATATAAATTCTTTCAAAAACGAAGAGATAAAAAATTATAGAAAAAAAGTTCAAATGATATTTCAAGACCCTTACGCTTCTATGAATCCGAGATTCAAAATAAAAAATATTTTAAAAGAACCTTTATATATTCACAAAATCGAAGGAAACGAAGAAACTTATAACGAGATGGTTATAAACGCTTTGAAAGATGTAAAAATTAGCGAAGAATTTGCGGAAGTTTATCCGCATATGCTTTCGGGCGGACAGAGACAAAGAATAGCGACAGCGAGAGCTTTGATATTAAATCCAAAATTAGTGATTGCGGACGAACCCGTTTCAATGATTGATTTGTCGACAAGAGCGGAAATTCTTTATATGATGAAAGAACTTCAAGAAAAAAGAAATTTGAGCTATATTTATATAACGCATGATTTATCTACCGCAAGATATTTCGCCGACAGAATAGCCGTTATGTATTTGGGAAAAATAATAGAGATAGGAAACGCTGACGAGATAATAGATAATCCAAAACATCCTTATACCAAAGCCCTAATTGAAGCAGTTCCAGATATTTCGGCGGGTAGAGTAAATATTATAAAAGAGCTTCCGATAAAAGGAGAGATTCCAAACGCTTCGGATATTCCAGCGGGATGCAGATTTCATCCGAGATGCATATACGCGAAGGAAGAATGCAAAATTAAATCTCCCGATTTGGAAAATGTAGGCTCGCATGTTGCGTCGGCATGTCTATTTATCAAATAACTATCTATAGTTTTAATCTTTTATATAATTTTTTGTAATATCGCTCTTCTTCCGTTAGTCCGTTAGCATCGTATATGTTTTTATGTTTTTCTAATAAATGTTGAACCAATTCGTCATAAGTCATTAATTCTTCGTTATCGTTATCTGCGAGTTCGGATTTGCGGTAGATTTCATTAATACAATCTTCAAGCATCTTCATTGTCGTTATCCTCTTCTTTTGGCTTCTGCCCGCTTTTAGCGTTTATATTTTTAATAGATTTTAAATTTTTTATAAAAATGCTGGCGTCAATCGGACATAAAATTAAAAACCCGCATATTGCTATATAAAGTAAACATTTTCCCTCGTCTGCCGTGAGCGGATGTCCCGCCACTTTTGATTGATACATATAGTTAAAAAAAATAAATCCGACTATGATTATTTTTAATATATTACTTATTGACTTTGCATGATGTTTTATCATAAATCTTTTTCAACCTCCTCATTTTTTCTATAAATTCGTTTGTTATCTTTGTCATTGTCTCCCTCCTCTATCGCATAGCATATAGCCGTGAAACTTATTACTAACAAAATTAAAATAAATATGAATACGCTAAAAGCGGGCAGAAGCCAAAATAATGTAGTTTCAATCATCTTTATTCCTCCAAATATTACCGACTAAAAACAATATCCAACATATACAGACACATAGCCAAAAAAAGCCCGCTATTTTACTTCCCATATTGTTTAACCTCTTCGTCTATATATTCAAGCAATATATCATGCCAAAGCCCTATCAATACATTATTTATTTCAAGCATTAGATTATATAAAGCCTCTTCGTCTTTATCCAAAGCATCGTTCATTTGATTTAACATTAAACTATATAAAAGATTAAGCCGTTCGGCTGGGTTGTCTGTTTGCTCGTTCATTTTCTTTACATTCTCTTGTCGTCTTTCGTTTAATTGTAAATGCGTTTGATAGCAAGTCTTAAAAAAGTCCTTTATCATTTGCCTTGCTAAAGTAGAGTATGCCCCTAAAATATCTTTAACCGATATATTCTTTAATATTTCATTTCCGCTGTTTTTGAAATTATTATTATAAGTCGAAGATATAAAATCTATTTTTTTTAGTATGTAAGTATCATAGTCGGCTATATGCATGTCAGTAATATTGTTATGTCGCATAAACCGTGAAACATCTTTATAAATAGATATAGTCGAAAATGCTATAGCAATACAAAAAGATTTATAAGCGTCTAATCTTTTTACAGATATTTTAGGCTTGTATTCTCTATAATAATCAACGATATTGTCAATTTCGTTTTGTTGCCTTTCGATAACTTTCTCGGCAGACTTTTTAAATTTGATTTTTCCCGTTTTGGTATCCCATTCGACTTGCCCGCCAGCCTTGTCTTTAAACAACATATAGATAAAAAATGTTATGATTATTGCCGTGATACATATAACTATTATATTAATTTCCAATTAAGCCCTCGCTTTACATAATATATTACCAGCCCGAAAAAAATATCGTTAGATACTAAAAAACGGGCTGGCGCATTCAAAATTGAGAGAGAAAAAAAATGAAAAACCTTCATAATTGCTTAAACCTCGACATATTTTTTAAAGTTCGCTTCAGTCGATAAAACATAATTGAAACCGTCAAGCGAGGTAAAAAATTCTGGAAACTTGCTATAATTTCTGTTTGCTTTCTGTCGTTGCTTTATAAATCTATCAGTTTTAATCGCAATATGTATCCAGCATGACCACGAGCCGTCCGCACGCTTTTTTCTCTCTAAAATACATTGACTTATTAAATCATAATTCAAGTTCTTTATCTTTTTTTCTTTTATTAATCTATATAATCGCAATGTATTTTCTAAAGTTCCGTCAACGACAAAATCGCAAGCCTCACAGTGATTATGTTGACTTGTCGCCGATGCGTTTGCTATTCTCGTTCCGCTCGTTCTAACTCCGCTCGTTATTCTCAAAACTTTGCAATTAAAATTATTTTCTTTTTTAATGAGTTCCGCTCGGATTGGTTCTAATATTTCATTGCTTAATATAGATAGCTTTTTTATATTCTCTTCTTTACTTGCAAATTCTCTATTCGCTTGAATAACATTTTTTCCGCTCGAAGTATTACAGAATTCAAATAATTTGAAATGCGGAGATAATTGTATATTTGACATGTATTATTCCTTTTTTATTTAACATAATAAATAAAAAAAGAGTATATTATTTATACTTTAGG
>NZ_SJDU01000108.1 GCF_005518285.1 Brachyspira catarrhinii
AATCATAATAAATCCTATATTGTGTCTTCCGTTTTTATATTCTTTTTCTACAGTATTTTTTACGCTTTTAATTTTTTTTTCGATTTCATTTTTTTCGAGCATATCGGTTTTATTCAAAATTATTATCGATTTCTTTTTTATCAATTCTTTGCTATATGATTTTAATTCTTTTCTTAATTTTAAATAAGTGTCGCCAATATCTTCGTCCGTTATATCTATTACGAAAACCAAAGCTCCCGTTCGCTCTATATGTCTTAAAAATGTTAGTCCGAGTCCCGCGCCTTCGCTCGCTCCCTCGATAATTCCCGGGATGTCCGCAATTACAAAACTTCTTTCATAATCCAAATAACAAACTCCCAAATTTGGCGTAAGAGTGGTAAAAGGATAGGAAGCTATTTTTGGATTCGCTCTCGTAAGTCTCGCAAGCAAACTCGACTTGCCAGCGTTAGGCATGCCGACAAGTCCAATATCTGCGATTAATTTTACTTCAAGCCTTATATTTAATTTGTCGCCTTCGAGTCCATGTTGAGCGTAATCTGGCGCTTGATTTGTGGAGGTTGCGTAGAATTTATTTCCTTTTCCGCCTTTTCCTCCTCTTGCGATAGTTTCGCTCTGTCCGTCTTCGGTTAAATCTGCGATTATATTTCCCGTCTCTTCGTTATAAATTACCGCGCCGATTGGAACTCTTATTACCACATTGTCGCCTTTTTTTCCATCGCTTAATCTCGCTTTCCCTTGCTCTCCGTCTCTCGCTCTGAATTTTTTTCTGCTTTTTATTTTTCCGAAATTGTTTATTCTCGCGTCAACGATTACGATTACATCGCCTCCGTCTCCTCCGTTTCCGCCATCGGGACCGCCCATAGGAACATGCGCCTCTCTTCTAAAACTCACGCATCCCGCGCCTCCATGTCCCGCTTCAATTTCAAAATTAACTACATCTATAAATTGCTTCATTATTAATCCTCGTAAAACAAAAATTATATTATAAAAAATTTATTTTATCAATTATAATTTATAAATTTGAATGTTTAATGATATAAGTATATATGATTTAACTTGATAGAATTAAAATTCTAATATAATTCTAATATAACAAATTATATTTTATTAACTATATTATCTATAAATAACTATAATAACCATGATATATATTTTTAAATAAATTTTTTTTAAATTATTTGATAAAAACTATTGACAAATAAAATATTTTTTATTATACTATAGAGCATACATACTATGTAGTATGTAATATATACTATGGAGAAGTGATATGAAAATTGGAGTTGTTTATACAAGCACCACGCCAGAACTTATAGATAATGTTCAAAAAGAACTTATAAATAGTGTTGGCGATGAAATTTCATTTGTTAGTTTTGAGGATTCATCCATCCTAAATGAAATAAGGAAAAAAGGCTATGTAACATCATCTGCTTCGGCAAAATTATTAGAGCTTTATTGTAAAGCTATATTGGAAGGAGCTGATGTTATATTAAACGCGTGTTCTTCGGTAGGAGAAGTGGCAGATAGCGTTCAATCGTTTTCTAAATATTCGGGTATTCCTATAATAAGGATAGATGAAGAAATGTGCAGAGAAGCCGTATTAAGAGGTAAAAGAATAGGCGTCATGGCTACTTTATCTTCAACTCTTAATCCAACTAAAAATACAATATTAAGAATAGCCAGAGAAACAAATAAAAGAGTGGAGATTATAGAATGTTTAATAGGAGGAGCTTTTGGGCTCAATCAAGATGAATTTAAATCAAAAATGCTGGAAAATGCATTAAAAATATCTGACAGCGTAGATGTAATACTATTTGCTCAAGGGTCTATGGCTTATTGTGAAAATTTAATATATGAAAAATGTAAAAAGATTGTAGTTTCAAGTCCTAGATTTGGAGCTAAAGCGATAAAAGAAGCGTTAATAAAAAAAGGATTATTATAATTAATAATATAAGTAAAATAATATAATTAAAAAAACATTAAAGGAGTATATTTTATGTTTAAAAAAGTTTTTTCAAGTTTAATTTTATCTTTAGTTGTAGTTATTTTAATATTGTCTTGTTCTCAAGGTGGTTCTAAAAAATTAACTATTAACTTTAGTCATACTATGGCGCCTAATTCTTTAAGCGATATTGCAGCAAATAAATTTAAAGAATTAGTGGAATCTGGCAGCGACAATACTATCAGAGTAAATGTTGTTCCAAATTGCGGGTTATCAGGAGGAGATTTAACAAAAGCTATAGAAATGGTTTCCACAGGCGATATAGATATACATGCTTCTTCTCCAAATAATTTAGCTAATTTTGATAATCGATATTATGTTTTTTGGATGCCTTTTATGTTCACTACTGAAGAATCTATTTATAGAATATGTTCTAATGAGAAAATAAAAAATGAAGTCGGCTCGTGGAGTTCCAATATGGGAATAAAACTTTTAGGTTTTCATAATGCTGGAGCTAGACAAATATCTAACAGTAAAAAAATTATAAAAACTCCAGAAGACTTGAAAGGAATGAATATAAGAGTTCCTGGAGCAACTATATTTATAGACCTATACAGAGATTACTTTTTAGCTAATCCTACGGCTATGGATTTTTCTGAAGTTTATACGGCTTTACAGCAAAAAACGATAGATGGGCAAGAAAATCCAATTAGCGTATTTGATTCTTCTAAATTTAACGAGGTTCAAAAATACATTACTTTATGGAATTATGTAAGAGATATTACAGGTTGGTTTATAAGCGATAAAACTTTAAATAAGCTTAATGAAGAACAGAAAATACTTTTAGAAAAATGCGCAAACGAATCTTTAAATTTTGCAAATGAATATATCAAACAAAGCGAAGTGGATATAATAGAAAAAATAGAAAAACAAAATGTGGTAGTAACTAGACTTACTTCTCAAGAAGAAAAAGCATTTCAAGATGTGTCCGAACCAATTTATACAAAATACCAAAATATTATTGGGGAAGATGTTATAAATTTATTTAGAAGCGTGGCTAATGGAGAATAATAACTAAAAATATTTTAAGGAGAAAGATAATGAAAAAATTTTTTGATTATTTTGAAGAGATAATATGCGCTTTCGGTCTTATCGTTATGACAATATTCACTTTTATAGGAGTTATATCGAGAAAGCTTCCGAATGTAAATTTATCATGGACAATGGAATTAGTAACTACAGTTTTTGTATGGGTGTGTGCATTAGCATCGGCATCTGTTTTCAAGACTAATTCTCATATGGGTTTTTCATATATTATGGAAAAACTTGAAGGTAAGCCAAAATTTATTCATAAAATAATTAGGATAATAATAATTTTTGCCAATTATACAATTTGGATAATATACGGATTTAGGATGGTTATGATGCAAATAAAGTCTGGTATGGTAACTTCGGTAATGCAAACGCCTGGGTATCTTATAGGATTAGCCATCCCAATTTCGGCTATTTTATCTATTATAAGAATAATACAATATGAAACAAGACATAATTAATTTTTATTTTAATATTTAATAATTTATTATGGAGGATAAATATATGGATACAACTATAGTTTTATTTGGAACGCTTATAATTTTTATAATTCTAAACATACCTATTTCAGTTTCTTTAGGACTTTCAAGCGCTATAACGCTTTTATTTGTAGGAATGCCTATAACATCTATTCCTTCTATATTGCAAGCTACGGTTCAAAAATTTTCTCTTTTAACCATTCCGCTTTTTGTATTGGCGGGAGTTATTATGGAAAAAGGAGGCATATCGAAAAGATTAATTAATATGGCAAATAGCATAATAGGTCCAATTCATGGCGGTTTGGGGTATGTTGCGGTAATTGCAGCTATGTTTTTTGCGGCTATATCTGGCTCTGGAACGGCGACCGTTGCAGCAATAGGTTCTATTCTAATTCCATCTATGGTAAAACAGGGATATGATGCTGGTTATACAAGCGCATTATCCGCTATATCTGGTTCGTTAGGAACCGTTATCCCTCCTTCCATAACATTTTTAATATACGGTATGATTACGGGAGAATCTATAAGCAACTTATTTCTATCTGGCATAATGCCTGGCATAGTATTTGGATTATGTCTTTGTATTTCAGTTTTTATAAAATCTAAAAAAGAAAATTGGAAAAGCGATTCTCAAAGAAGTTCTTTAAAAAGTATTTTTATATCTATAAAAGAATCTTTTTGGGGATTGATGAGTCCCGTAATAGTATTGGGAGGAATATATTCGGGTATATTTACTCCAACCGAAGCCGCTTCCGTTGCCGTAATTTATAGTTTTATAATAAGCGTATTTATTTATAAAGAATTAAATTTAGAGAAATTAGTAGAAACTCTTTTCGATACCGCTAAAACAACAGGCATAATACTTCTTATTATAATGAATGCTGGTATTTTCTCATGGGTGTTAACACAGCAATCTATAGCCTCAAGTCTTACTGAAATGGCGCTTTCTATAACGCATAATAAATATGTAATGCTTATAATTATAAACATTATATTTTTAATTGCAGGTTGCGTTATGGATAATACAAGCGCTATGTATATATTGGTCCCTATAATAATGCCTGTAGCAAAAGCATTGGATATAAATATGATACATTTAGGCACTATAATAGTATTAAATTTATCTATTGGGCAGGTTACTCCTCCAGTGGGTCCAAATTTATATGTAGCCGCCAATATTGGTAAAGTGAAATTTGAAAATATAGTAAAGAATATGGTTCCATTAATTATAATGTCTCTTATAGCTTTACTAATAATAACTTATTTGCCTTGGTTTTCTTTAGTTTTTATAAAATAATTTAAAAAATATTAAATTTGATATACAATTATATATTAAATTTAATTTATTTTTTAAGGGGAAAAAATGAATAGTAGTATGTTAAAATCTTCTCTTGCCAATAAGTCTGTTGTAGAAAGAATAGTGGAGCAGATAACAGGGGCTATTATAAACGGAGAATTAAAACCAGGTAATAAAATACCAACCGAATTGGAATTATCTAAAGACTTTAATGTGGGAAGGAATTCTATTCGGGAAGCTATTAATATACTTAAAACCTTTGGGATAGTATATATAAAACGTTCTGAGGGAACTTTTATAGCCGATAACTTTAGATACAATATGCTTGACCCTGGTCTTTACGGTATTATATTACAAAAAGATTCTATAAGCGAAATAATGCAATTAAGAGAAGTTTTTGATAACGGTATTATGCATGTGGCTATGGAGATAATAACGGAAAAAGATATAAAAAATCTAAAAAAATCTTTCATCAAATTAAAAGAGTCTATTTTAGATAAAAATAAAAACATAGAAAAAATTCTGGAAGAAGATATAAATTTTCATAAATCCTTATTTGAAATGGCTAATAACACTTTATTAAATAATATAGCCGAATATATAGATAGGATTACAATACCGTCAAGAACAAAGGCTATGGAAAAAATAATATCGGAAGGAAAAGAAAATAAATTTATAGAACTTCATTGGCAAATAATTGATATTATTGAGAAAAAGAATATAGATTTAATAAATAAAACTATAAAAGAACATTACCAATTTTGGGAAAAAGTTAGCATAAAATAAATTATGATTTAATAAAATTAGGAGAGTATATTATGGATAAAGTTTTAATTTCAGTTGCCCCAATTAACGCTTCAAGTAAAAGTTTAGACGCTAAAAAAATAGCATCCGATGTTATAGAATGCTATAAACTTGGAGCGTCTATGGTTCATTTACATGTAAGAGATAAAAATGGTAATTTGACAAATGATTTATCATATTTCCAGCACACAATAGAACTTATAAAAGAAAAATGTGATATAATTGTAGAAGCTTCAACGGGAGGAGTATCTTCTCTTTCGATAGAAGAAAGATGTATACCGTTAAAATATAAAAACACTGAATTTGCTTCTCTCAATGTAGGATCAATGAATTTATCAAAAAGCGTGTATATAAATCAAATAGACGATGTGAAATACTGCCTTAAAGAAATAATAAAAAATAAGAAAATACCAGAAGTTGAAGTTTTTGAAATAGGAATGATAGAAACCACTATTAAATTATACGAGGAGTTTAAATTAAAATCCCCCATACTTTTTAATATAGTATTGGGACATAATGGAGTAGCTCCAGCCAGTATAGAAGCTTTATATGCATTAAGAAGTTTTATACCTAAAAATATGTTTTGGGGAATAACACATTTTTCAAGAGATAATAACGATATAATCGCTGCGGCTATATCTATGGGAGCAAAAACTATAAGAGTCGGTTTTGAAGATAGCGATTATATAGAAAAAGAAAGGTATGCTAAAAGAAATTATGAGTTAGTAAAACATTTTAAAAAACTATTAAATGCTATGGGTAAAGAATCTATGTCTGTAGATGAAGCTAGAAAATTTTTTAGCGTATTTAGAAATAAATAATTTTTAATTTAAATAATTACAAAGAGGGATATATGCTTAAAACCAATATTTTAAATAGTTATGATACTTCTAATGAGAATAAAATTAAAACAATATATGAAAAAGAAATAAAACATTTAGAAAAAAAGATAATAGTTTTAGACGATGACCCAACTGGCATACAAACGGTTAATGGAGTATTTGTATATACAGACTGGAGTTATCAAACTATAAAAAATGCTTTTGAAAGTTTCAGTTTCTAAAGGATAAT
>NZ_SJDU01000109.1 GCF_005518285.1 Brachyspira catarrhinii
AATTAGTAAGTAAACATAAACTTGAAAAAAGTTTAAAGTGATAGCTCGGCTCGGCTCGGCTCGGCTCGGCTCGCGCGAATTTGATTTATAATATTTTTAGTTATCATAGGCGGAATTATACAACATTTAAAAATTTTGTCAATAGTTTAAAATAAAAAATTTTATTATCATTACTAATTTTGAATTTGTCATTGCCAAAAGGCACACAGCGTGTGCGAGCCTTGATAAAGGCGTGGCAATCCTCTTTTAATGAGGCTAAATTTTAAAATCAAATTCTATTAATTTTGGATTACTTCGGGTGTGTTGCCCTCGTAATGACAATAAAATGTTTGTCATTGCGAAGCTCCGCTGAAGCAACCCATATAAATACAGATTACTTAGGCTATAAAATAGCCTCGTAATGACGATGTTTTTATAAATATTTTTTCCACTTGCTTATCAAATTAACCGTTTTAATCGAAGTAATTTCGTTAATATTTGAATCTTAATTGATTATTAATCATATAAATAAAAAGGCTTTACAGTGAAATTCTGCAAAGCCTTTGAAACTAACAAATAAAGGATTATTCGATTATGATTACATAAGTCATTCTCGCTCGCTTTATCGTAATCGTAAAAGATTTTTCATTTCCGTAAGACCTTACGAATTCGTTATAATCGTTCATATTCGTTATGGTTCTTCCGTTAATAGCCTTTATAACATCCCCAGGTCTAAGCCCCGATTGATATGCTTTTGAAGATTGAGTCATATTGACAACGGCTACTCCTCTCTCGTTGCTTCTAATTTGAAGTCTTTGAGATATTTCTGGAGTTATATCGGAAACATCGATTCCCATCCAAGAACGATTATTCGATTGTCCTCTATTCGGCATATTGCTTCCGCTTGGAACGACTTCGCTATCCTCGACTCTCGCCTCTATAGTCACTCTTACGCTTCGCTCTCTTCCGTTTCTTAAATATTTAACCGTAACCTGTTTTCCAACTTGAGTAGTCGCTACTTTATTAAACAAATCTGCCGACCTTGTCATTCTGTCTCCGTCAAATTCGGTTATAATATCTCCGTCTTGAAGTCCGCCCTTGCTTGCGGGAGAGTTAGGAACTACTTCGCTTACATAAACTCCGCTTCCCTGTCTTATATTAAGACCTCTCGCCAAATTTTCGTCTATATCTTGCAAATATATTCCCAAATAACCTCTCGTCACTTTTCCCGTTTCTTTAAGCTCGTTCATAACGGAAGTGGCTATATTAATCGGAGTGGCAAAACCTATTCCTATGCTTCCGCCAGAAGTGGAATATATTAAAGTGTTGATTCCTATAACCTGCCCATGAATATTGAATAGCGGTCCGCCAGAATTTCCGGGATTTATCGCGACATCCGTTTGAATATATCTTTGATACCTATTCGCTCCAATATCGCTTCTTCCTTTTGCCGAAACTATACCAAAAGTAACGGTATTGTTGAGTCCGTAAGGATTTCCAATAGCTATGGCAAATTCGCCTGGTTCTATCGCGTCGCTATCTCCCAAAGCTACATATGGAAATGTTCGGTTGGATTCTATTTGAAGCAAAGCCAAATCGTAAGCTTCGTCATATCCGATTAATTTTGCGGGCAACTCTTCCGTTTCTCCGTAAAGCAAAACCATTATTTTAGTCGCACCTTTAACCACATGATAATTCGACAAAACATAGCCGTCTTCGTTTACTATAAAACCGCTTCCCAATGACCTTTGATTTCTTCTCTGTCTCGGCATTTGGTCGCCGAAGAAAAATCTAAAAAACTCGTCCGCGTATCTGTCCTGTTCGGTTTGTCTTGCTTCGGTTTCGGTAGAAATATTTACAACGGCTGCCATATTTTTATTAACCACTTCTCTAATCGCGCTTTCCACTTGCAAAGCTCCGTCTATAGAGCCAGAAAAAGCGACTTTTTGAGGAGCGGCTTGAGCGTGAACTACAAAATCTCCTTTCTTATAATTTCTTTCATGCGAAAATATAAAGAAAGAAATTATAATTCCAACTAAAGTGAATGTTAGCCCTATGTTCAAAAAGAACATAAACGATGATTTTTTTTGATTCATATTCATAATATAAATACCTCCAATATAGTTATTCTTATAATTTTTTATTAAATTTTATTTAATTAGATTGTATTATATAAACCAACCGTAAAAAAGTAATGTAAAAATTAAATTTATTTATAATTATTATGTTTATAAAATATCTCTGGTTCTCCTTTAGGACGAGTATTCCATCTCGGATGAACCCAAAGCCAATTCTCGGGATATTTTCTTATTATATCCTCCAATTTTTTAGTATATTTTTGAGTATTATAATATAAAGTTTCTTCTTTAGTTTCTTTTTCTTCTATATGCATTATCTCCGAAACGATTATTTTATGATGTCCGTATCTATCGGGCAAATCGTAAAGTATAGCTATTGGAGATTTCGTTTTCATCGCTACGGCTATAGGTCCTACCGCTGTTGCGCATGGATAACCGAAAAAATCCACAAAAATTCCGTCCAAATAATTTTGGTCGCATAAAAAAGCAACGGGCGAATTGTCGTATAACGCTTTAAAAATATCTCTCAAATCTCCCCATCTTGAAATGCATTCCGTTCCTCTTTTCTCTCTCCAAGAACGCATATATTTATCTAATTTCGGATTATCCAAAGGTCTGAATATGACTTTAGGATTATATTTGTGAATCGCAAAATAAAAAGCGACATATTCCCAATTTCCTATATGTCCCGTAATAGCGATTATTCCTTTCTTTTCTTCCAAAGCTTTATCGAAAGATTCTATTCCTTCGATTTTTATTCTTTTTAATATTTGACTGTCGGACATCCGCGAAGATTTTATAAATTCGGCAAAAGTTATAATCATAGATTTCATAGACCTTTTGGCTATTCTCTTTCTTTCTCTAAAAGTTTTTTCTGGAAAAGCCTGTTTCAAATTTATCAACGCCACTTTTCTTGCGCTCGGGACTAAATAATACATCAAAGCGCCTATGAATTTTGCAAATAAAACGACCGTTATATAAGGCATAAAAGCTATTATTTCCATTAAAATTCTGAGCGGAATATATTCGAGCATTATGACTTTTTTCGATTTATACAAATAAAATCTCCAATTTTAAATAATTTTTTATATATCGGTCGCATCTTCGTCTATTTCTATATCGTCTGGAACGTGCAAATTAATATCGTTTTCTTTATCTTCTTTACTTTCTTTTTTATTTTCATTATCGTTATCGTTATTTATATCTTCGACATTATCGCTTTTTGTCTCTTCTTCTTTTTTTATATCGTCTTTATTGTCTTTTATTTCCATATCCGAATCTTCTTTATCAATCAATAAACCAGCTCCCGAAAGTTCGCCTTCGTTTATTAAATAATTGAAACCAGAAACGAAATAATATGCTTCCGTTAACGCTTTCAAAACATTATAGCCTTGAACTCTTTTTTTATATCCTATATCGGTAAAGAAAGTTAATATATCGTTCGGATTTGCAATTATTTTTTCTCTCTCTTCCTTATCCAAAAGCAATTTATCGAGTTTTCTTTTGAATGGAGAAATAATCGAATCGACCGTAGATTTTAAATTTTTCGCAATATAAGCTCTCTGTCCGTTTCTCTCCGAAAGCATTGAAACTCTCTGCTCAAATCTCATTCCTTCGTCCTGTTCTATTTTCAAAATACTTTTGCAAATATCGCTGTATTCATTAAACCTCGAATTTATATCCGATAACGATAAAAATATATTATTAAAATCCGCTTTATAATCCGTTCTCACAAGATTATCGTAAACGGAATTATATTTCACTTTATTTGAAACGAATAATATCGAATATTCTCTATCCAAAAAATCTATCAAAACTTTTATTCTGTAAATTTTATCGTTTTCTTCCACAGTATAAAAAGGGTCCGTTTCGTATTCTATATTATTGTCGGCTTTTTTGAAAGAAACGTTTTTTTCAATAAGTTTTACTCCTATCGATTCTATTTTATTTAATTTTTCTTCTTCCTCTTTTTCTTTCTTTCCGATATTTTCTTTAGCTTCTTCGATTTTGATGTCGTTTAATTTTTGATTAGTCAATCTTAATTTCGTATAATAACCCAAAATATCGGCGTCCTTAATATCGAAGAAATTATTAAAATCCTCTATAGTTTCCAATCTTTCTTTGGAAGCGTATTTAAGTAAAATTAACAATTTAGGATAATATCTCGAATATATAAGGTCGGTCGCTCTTTTAAAAGCGGAAATTCTCGAATTGACTATTCCCTTGCTCATATTGTCGATTATGGCATAGGACATCATCGCTTTTTCGCCAACCGATTTTATTCTTGAAACGTATAAATGCAAAACATATAGAGGACGAAACATGCTCTTTAATTCGCTCGCATAATTTATTGCCACTACGGAAGAATCCAAATCTTTGTAAGGTTTTAATAGATTCTTATAAACTTTTTCATCATATTGGTCTTTTATTCTTTCCAAAAGTTCTACATCTTCCAATTCTTCGGCAAACCTGGCTATAATTTTATCTCTCTTATTTTTTGAATCCGCATCGTTTATTCCCATAGGATTCAAAGCGTTAAAAATTAAAGTATCCATTTCCAAAAGGGCGGATATTACATTTTTGTCGATAAAATTCAAAAATTTAGGATTGATTTTGCCACCGAATAAAGTTATAACTCCCGAAGCGAAAGCGTTAAACCATAATTTAGTGTCGTAAAATAGAGGTTTATTTTTCTTTATAGTTAATGCCTTTTCGTTAATTTTAGGTTTTTCCACAGTTTCATGAGCCGTTTGTTTATTTGTAAATTGCGGTTCTCTTTTCGGTTTCATATCCGAACGGTTCGAATTGCCGTTATTTACAAAAGTATTTTTCTTTGAAGAATTTGAAAAACTATTCGCGGAATTATTCGAATGGCTTTGATTTGCCTTTTTTCTGTCGGATAATACTTCGCCTCCCGCATCCACAAATTTATGGAATAAATCTCTTCTGTCTTCTTCTTCGATGTCGTCTAATTTTAATCTGTCTCTCGTTTTTTCAATATCTTCCATAGAAAGATACTCCAATTTATTTTATCTTCTTAATTATAATTATATTATTCCAAATTAATATTCGGAATTATTGATTTCTATAAGCCATAGTCGCCGTAGCTTGATTTTCCGCCATAATAGTCATACTCGATATTTGAACATGACTTTTTCTCGTAAGAACATATTCTATATTATCGGCTATATCTTCCGCCAATAGAGGCTCTAAACCTTTATATACATTATCAGCTTTTCCTTTATCGCCTTTAAATCTAACCGTAGAGAATTCGGTATTAACAAGCCCGGGCTTTATATTTGTCACTTTTACGGGTTTGTCGATTAATTCTATTCTTAAAGCGTCTCCGAACATTTCAACGAAAGATTTTGTGGCGCAATAAATAGCTCCTCCAGAATATGCTTCGTCCGCCGCCGTTGAAGCGATATTAATTATATGTCCATGTTCGCTTTTTAATATAAACGGAAGTAAAATTCTTGTTGCCGTTATCAAGCCTTCGCAATTTACTCTTATCATTTGCAAAGCGTCCTCGAGCAAATTATTCGAATAAATGTCTTTATTTAAGGCAAGCCCAGCGTTATTTATAAGAATGTCGATATTCTTCCATTCGTCTTCCAAAGAATTTAAAGCGTTAACTATATCTTCGCTTTTTGAAAAATCTATTTTTATAATTTTTACTTTTACTTTGTATTTTTTTTCCAAACTATTTTTTAGATTTTCAAGTTTATCAATTCTTCTTGCAGCTAAAATAAGATTAACGCCGTTTGAAGCGAGCGATTTTGCAGTAGCCTCTCCGATTCCAGCGCTCGCTCCCGATATGAAAGCCACTCTTCCGCTAATATCTTCTTTATACATAAATTAAATTTTCCTTTATTTTTATTAACATTAAGAATAAATATTATTCGTAAGTTTGAACTTTTCCAGCTATATCTTGAGCCGTATATTGCATTCCGACTTCTTTTAAATATTGAGAAATCAAGCTGTCCATTTGATTTTTTAATCCTCTCGAATATAACTCCGCCACAACGGTGCAATTTTGTTTGGAATCCCATTTCGTTTCGACTACAGATACGCCTCTTATTCTTCCAGCGACTCTTTCCTGTATGACATATTCGTCTATCATACCTTTTTCGGTGGAACTTAAAGATTCTATATAAGAACCCGCAATTTTAGCCACAATTTTATTTTTCGCGTCCAATTCTGCGGCTTGTTTTGAAGTTATCTCTCTTCTAAATTTATCGTTAGCGTCCACGCTGTCGCTTGGAGAACCCATTCCGAGAACCCTAAAAGTGTCTTTATTAATCCAACCTTCTGGATTTTTTTTACTTACTCCAGTTCCGCAAGAAATTATTAAAGCCGAAACCAATAATAAAATGTATAATTTTTTGAACATAATATATTCCTCCATTTTTATGTTTTTCATTTAATTATATTTAATTATTATATATATTTGTAAATTCATTGCAATAGTATAGGAGTAAAATTTTAGGGCATACAAATAATGCATGCCCTTTTAAAAATTATATTATTAATGAAAGAAGAATTAAATAGCTGTTTTAAATTGTGATTATAGTTTATCATAATCTCTTTATTCAAAAAACTTATATAGTTTAGC
>NZ_SJDU01000011.1 GCF_005518285.1 Brachyspira catarrhinii
GACATTCTCCAAACATTCTATTAATTTTTTAGCGAATTCGTATAAAGCTTTTTCATCTTCGGGAAATTTAAATTCTTTCATAAATCTCCACCAAGTGCTATCGTCTTCTACAGAAAATTTAAATTCTTTATCTAATTTATGTTTTTTAAGCCAAGCTTCTATATCTTTATTGTCTTGTTCCCATTTCTTTGTAGATTTAGGATTATCATCGGTAGCCGTTCCTTCTTCTCTTGAAAATAAAAATAACAAGCTTTTATCGTTATAAATATAAATATCTATAGCGTAACTTAAGCCTCTTTTTTCGCTATGAAAATCTCTGAAAAAACATTGATTATTATAGTTTTCTCCTCCAAATTGTTCGGCTAAATTATTGATACGAGTTTTTATCAAATCGTTATACATAGTCGCTATTAATTCGATTTTCTCGTATTCTTTGCCATCGTTTACAATTTTGTCGTAAAATTCTTTTGTTAGTTTGTCCATTTTAGTTTCTCCCGTTAATCTTAAAATTTTTAAATAATGTTCTAATAATAAAAGCCATTCTTTAGGCTCGTTATTATTCATTTCTTTTAAACTTTTTTCCAAAACCATAGTATAAAAATCGTTATTTTCTCCATCATAACCGACTATAGTTTTTATCAATTCTTTTGGAATTTCTCTAACGCTGTTGTCTTCGGGTTTTTTAGAAGAGTTCGGCGATAAATATACTATTTTGTCTACTTCCAAATTTTTATTATTTTTGCATTCGTTATAATATCTAAATAACTGCTCGGGCATATCTTTTGCCCAATTAAGTTTATTTTCTACGATAATGCAATTTTTTTCCGTTTTGATTAGAATATCGATTTTATTTTCTTCTCTACTCACTTCATAGTTTTTATATGCGCTTTCGTCAACTCCGATAAACTTTAGAAAATTTTTTAATATAATCTCATTCTTAAATAATTGAGCGATTATATCTGAATGAAAATTTTCTCTATAGTAAATATCGGAGATTAACTCGAAAATATTGAAAGGATAATTCTCTTCAAAATTATTCTTTTCAATATATTCTCTATATCTTTGAAGCGTCCCGTTATCGATAAATTTTGAAGTAATTTCAAAAGCGTTTTCTATAATCTCTTTAGCTCGATTATCATAGAAATCCCAAGTCTTTTTCAATTCTTCTATATTATAATTATATTCCATTTAACCTCCTTGAATTATAAAGCTGGCGCATGCTTGCCTTTATAACTTCCGTCTGGATGCCTTGAACAATTATTAGAAGTTAATGAAGCAACGCTCGAATATTTTTGTCCACAGTATTCGCAATAAAAATTTGCCATTTTAATCTCTCCTTTGCCTTTCGGCTAAATATTTATTTTTTAATTTTTTCTCCAACTATGCCCGCCTCCTTTGGAACAAGTAGCTTTCAAAGGATGGTCGGTAGAATAAGTAGAATTACCACACTTTACGCATCTCCAAAGAACAGATTTTGCATTAGCGGGTCTTTTCCACCAAGTATGTCCTCCTCCTTTAGAGCATGTTCCGTTTAAAGGTCGCACGCTGCTATAAGTAGAATTTCCACATTTTGTGCATTTGTAATAGTTACTAGCCATAATTAAATCTCCTTAAAAAATTATTTATTAAAATTTATTTTTAATTAGCCTTTTCTATTTTTTATTTTCCATTCCCATTCTTCTACAAATTCATGCTCTCCTCCCATTGCGCAATTAGATGTATCAAAATTTTCAACATATTTGCCGTGTCTATCTGCTCCGCATTTTAAACATTTATATGTTTTATATCCTCTTGATTTTTGGCTTGAATAAGATGTAGAATATGAATATGAACTATTCCGAATAACTAATGATAAAAATTTAAAAATGCATATAATATACATTAATGCGCTTATTGCTAAATTTATAAAAACCAAAGAATAAATATTAACTATTTCAGATAATGTAAATAAAATTCCTGGAATAAATAGAAATATAAAAATTTTTAATTTATTTTTGATTATATTTACTTTCTTTATAGATTCAAGAATATCGTTGATTTCTTCAGTAGTTTTAATAGAATAATCAATTTTTTTATAATAGTTTTTAGGAAAAATTGTATCTATGATTGCTAATATACCAATTATCATATAAATTATTAAAACGATTATTGAAACTACAAAAACTAAACTCTTGTTAGATTGAAATATCTCACTAACAGCACAAGCGGCGCAAAAAGGTGCTATAAATAGTATAAATATAACAATCCTTGTTAATAAGTAGTTTAATATCTTTTTTATTATATTCATAATTTATTCTCCTATTAAACATTTATTTTTCATTAATCTTTTCATTTTCTACTCCTTTATTTACTTCCCTTTAAATTATGCGAAAACTTAAAATAATTAGTATCCATATATTCGGGCGTAAATTTTACATCGTCTACTAACTTCCAATTTTCGTTTTTCCTTTCACCCTGATATAAATATAATTTATCACCTTTTAGCTCAATACCTGTCATAGAAGTCATACCAAATATTGTAAGATGATAAATCGACTTATTCTTACCCACATTTTTTAACAATGTTAAATCTACCAATAAACCAGCTAAAGCGCTTAATACATCGCCAGACATCTTTAATTTATTGGAAGAAAAAGTAAGCGAGGTTAATCCGACACCATCGGTATAATTTGTATAAACTTTTCCGTCTAATTTTGAAGAAAGCTCTCCTCCATCGCAAGCGTAAATTCCTATCATAGAGATAGTAGTTAAAGTTAGTAAAATTTTAATCGTTGTTTTCATTTTATTTTCTCCTTTCATAAAAATTTAATTAAAATTATTTGTCTTTTTTTATTACGAATAAATATACTCTTACCATAAATATTCCTACCAATAAAAAACCGTTTACTATAAAAGTTTTAAGTATGGTAAAAACGAGAGTATTTCCTTCCCACAGCTTCGACATAATAGTCTCGGGATTAGAATTAAAGAATAAGTATATTCCTTGTAATATCAGCAAAATTAAAAGAGCGAAAAATATTACATCGATTTTCTTATTCTCTTTAATCCAAGTTTTTAATGTTTCCAAATCAAATTTCATTTTGTTTCTCCTTTTTTTATTTAGTCACATATTTTCCTTCGCTGTCTTTGAATTTTCCCACGAGTATAACGAAGAAATCTACAATGACTATGAGACAATATGCGCTCATTCCCACTATTCCCAAACCCGTAATTAAAAATCCAACCCATGCCGAAGAAAATACCGCCGTTCCCATGCCTACAAAAGCCAAGATAATAGAGACGATAAGAATTGCCCACATAATCAAAGCCTCTTTCACTCTGCCGACATAGAATTTATGCCCGTAAATCTCCCCTAAAAATATGCATAACAACAGGCATGCCACCCAGCTTTTTTCCGACCTATCGTTACCTTTAATAATTTGTTCTTGAACATTGTTTTGTTCCATTTTTTACTCCTTCGCCTTTCGGCTAAAATTTTATTTTTAATTAATTATAAACTATAACAAGTATCATACAGTGATACTTGTTTTTCTTTATATAAATAATATTTTTTGCGTAAAAATATGTATTAAAATATTTAAATAAATAAATGCTTTTTCCAAACCGAAATTTAATAAATTCAAAAAAGAATTTGAATAAAGTTTTAATGAATAAACAGAATAATATTTTATAGTTAGTAAGTAAACATAAACTTGAAAAAAGTTTAAAGTTAAGACGTGACGTGACGTGACGTGACGTGACGTGACGTCATGAAATTGTTTAAGTTATATTTTAAGTTTTTCATATTGGGTCAAATTATACAATATTTAAAAATTTTGTCAAGCGTTTATTTTAAAAATTTATCTATATTTTCATTCATTATTTTAATGTTGTTTTTCCATTCTTCGACTAAAGATTTCGGCTGAAGCGGAATTGCGTTAGAGCCTTGAGACAAAACAAATCTTAAAATTTCGTAAATCTGCCCGCTTGAAAAAGTAGCCACAACAGAGCCGTCCTCTCTCTTCTCTATTTTTTGATCTTCGGAAAATTTGCGCTCGGAAATATAAGCGGCGGATTCGTTATAAAAAATTATTTTGCATTCCTTTTTATCTTCGTCTTTGAATACTCCGAAAGAAATTTCTTTATCGTTTAAATATTTGTAATCTTTTGGCATTTCAAAAGTTTCGTCCGCAATCTCAATAAAAGTTATTCTATGCAAACAGTATAAACTTACCGATTCTTGTCTTTTAGAATAGCCCGCAAAATACCAAACGCCAGCTTTTGAAACGATTTGATAAGGAGCGATATAATAGCCATGTCCTTCGTAATTTCTCCAAGCGCTTTTGTAAGAAAATTTAATATAACGATTTTCTTTTATCGCCTTAATTAAAATATTCCAAACTTCTTCGGAAAAACTCGGCGAATATTCTTCAAGAAAGATTATTCTCTTTTCAAAATTTTTATCGTTCGATTTTTCAACTACTCTATTGAAATAACCGAAAATATTTTTAACATTTTTATAAATCGGAGTTCCTCTATACTGATAGAGGAGTTTTATCGCAATCGAACCCGATAATATTTCGTCCTCGTTTGCAAATAAAAAAGGAAGCCTAAAAGTTTTGTCCAAATAGTAATAACCTTTTCTGTTTTTGTCGTATTCTATTGGGGCGTTAAGAATGTCTCGCATATATTCTATGTCTCTTTTAATCGTTATCACGCTTACGCCTTCGTATTCTTTTGCGATTTTTGGAGCGGACGGAAAATCTCCTTCCGAAATCATTTTGTCTATAAAAAGAATTCTTGCATACGGCAGATTTTGAGCTTTTTTAATAATGTTGTTTTTTGGATTTTTATTTTTCTTCGACCGCATCTATAAGCCTTATCAATTCTCTCGACCTGTTGGCAATACTTTCTTTCAACGCTTGTAATGTGTCGCTTCCCGCCTTGCTGTTTGCAATTTCTAATTTCAAATTGTCGGCTATATTCAAACAGGCAAGGATTGCTATTATATCTCTCGGTTTGTCTTCGCCGTAATGTTGCGCTATATCGTTCATGCTTTTGTCCACGAAATCGGCAAGTTCTTTCAAATATTCGATATTGTCTTCTTGCGATTTTATATTTAAGGTTCTTCCAAATATATTTACTTCCAAATTATTGCTCATTGTTTTACCCGTTTTATTTATTTTGATTCGCTATCAAAGAAAAATTCTTCTTCGTCCTCATCGCCAAACATATATTCGTCTTCTTCGTCAGATTCAAAATTATAATCGTTATCGTTTTCGCCGTTATTGTCGTCAATATTTTCTTCGACTTCTTCCAATTTATATTTATCTTCTTCATTATTATTTTCTTCGTTATCTTTAATATCATTAATATCGTTATCCCAACTCGAATCGGACGCGCTTGAAAAAGGGTCTTCGTCTTCGTAAACTTTTATTGTGGCGGCATTATTAAAAGAATTTTTATTTTCTAAAGTATTATGAGTTTCGTTTTTAATCTCTTCGTTATTATTAAAAATATTTTCTTCGTTTTCTTCTTCGCTATCAATATTTTCGCTTTCTATATTTTGATTATTTTCCCAATCGTTTTCCAAATTATCGCTTATATTTTCTTTTATATCTTCTTTACGATTAATTTCGTTATGTTCGCTATGATTTATATTGATTTCTTTATTATATTGCATGGCGCTGTCTATCGTGCTTATTAATCGAGATAATTTTGATTTTAATTCTTCGTTTTCTCTTTTTAAAGTTTCGTTTTCAAAATTTATATTTTTAATTTTATCTTTGAGGTTATCGTTTTCTTCGATTAAAGTTATCGAATCTTTTTCCGTTTTTTCCGCGCTTATTTTGAAATTATCTTTTTCTATTCTTGAAGCTTCGAGTTGTTTTAATAAATTGTCTCTCTCTTCTTTAAGAATATTGAGGTTGTCGGCGATATTTCTTTTGTCGGTTTCCAATATAGTTTTTTCTTCTTTAAAAGAATTAATTTTAGTTTCGAGTTCTAATTTTACTCTATTTAAAAAAGTTATATTTTCGGTTAAAGCTTTATGTTCCGCCAAAAGCGTTTCGTATCTGCCTAATAAGTCTTTTACTTTTATTTCCAAAATGCTAAATTCTTCCACTTTACAACTCCAAAATAGCGTTAAAGAAATTATATCATATACGACATAATTGTCAATTTTTAAATTTATGATAAAATGAAAATATATTAATTTTAAATTAAAATATCGTAAAATTGATAAAATGAAAATGTTTTTTAGAATAATATTATTGACTTTGCTTTTAAGTTATATGAAAATCTACGCCCAATCGCCTTATACCGAAAAAGACCAAAAATTTTTTAAGGCTATGGCAAATCTCTTTTCGCTTGTGGAAATAGAAAGACAAACGGAAAGTTTTATCGATTACGATTATATTCATGAAAGTTATAAAAGAGATAATCCTCGCAAAGATTCTTTTTCTTCGAGAGCTTTATACGAATTATCTACAATCGAATTTCACATGAATACTTTAATTGGAGCAAGTTTGGAAAAAAAACGATTTGCTATGCCCGATATGTATATTTCGCTCGGAAAAAGTTTCCATTACGATTGGATATTTTCCGCGACTCCTTTTGCGACTTTATCTGGCAAATTCGATGTTTTTGATAAAAATAAAGCTACGGGAAAAATAGAACTTTACGATGCTGGAATAGAAACTATAACATTAACAAGAATATTACTTTCGTTTAGAATGAAAGCTGCAAACGATATTAACGGCTCTACTTTTATGCTTCTTCCTTCCGTTGTCGATTCCGCTACGGAAAATTTTGACGACATTCCGCATTGGTATTTGCCGAGAGTAAATAACGAAATGGGCTTGAGAGCGGGACTAATAGGACATTATTTTGAAATTTCTTATTCGCAAGGTTTTTCGAGGGATTCTTCGCCTCTTGCGGTTTTATTCAAAATAAACGGAGATTTTTTTAAAACTCACATTCTTTATCAGCATGAAAAAAATAATCTATCTCCGCATAATTACGGTTATAATAACACTCGCAATATAATTCAATTATCCGCTATGGGAAAATTGCCTTTGCTCGATAAAACGATTTGGATTAATATGTTAGGCGAATATACTTGGAGACAAAATGACGCTCATTATTTGAGATTAGAGCTTGGCTTGGAGTGGAAAATACTTAATCTTGCGATTCGTCCTTTATTCTATATTGATAATAAAACTTCCAAAGATATTTATAACGAAAAAAAAGATTTATTTTGTTTCGAGTATTGCGCTTATCTTAAATTTAATTCTATTTATTTCGGTTTTCAAGGCGCTACGGACGGAAGATATTATATTGCATTAAAAGCCTTGTTTTAAAATTAAAAATAAAAAGGAGAATAATTATTAGAAGTCCAAATATTAACGAAGATATTATAAACGAATATATACTTGACGATTTTAATTCAAACGATAATAATATTATAGCATCCGAAATTGAAAAAAGATTACTCGGTTATGAGAAAAAAGATTTGGAGATTGGAAGCGGAAACGGAAAATTTATTGTCGAGCTTGCTATTAATAATAAAGACAAATATTTTTTGGGAATAGAATATTCTTATAAAGCTGCGAAAAAAACGGTATTCAAAGCTTTCAAAAGAAATATAAAAAATCTTACGATAATATTCGGAGAGGCAAATTCTATTATGGAAAAATATTTGATTAATAAATATAAATTCGACAATATTTATTTGAATTTTCCAGACCCTTGGCCCAAGAAAAAACATTCGCATAGAAGAATATTCAATAAAGAATTTTTAAATAAAATATATTCTATACTTAAAGACAACGGAATATTTTATTCGGCAACGGACGATGATAATTACGCTCTTGAAATAATGAATCCTATTTATAAAGAATCCGAAATATTTAAAAACATTTTGGAAAAAGAATATGCGGAAAAAATTGAAAATTACGGAATCACTTTATACGAAGAGAAAATGCGAGCGGCGGGACATAATATTTATTTTTTCGCTCATAAGAAAAGCGACATTATATAATTTGCGGATTATTTTATGTTTACAAATATATTTAAATATGCGATTATTACTATTTTGTTAATAATATTTATTTTATTTCTTGTAATATTTTCAATGCTTATTGGAATATTGCCCGCAACGATAATTATATTTATAGAAAAAATATATTCTATTTTGCGTTTATTGTTTTAACCATATTTATTTTATTTCTTCCCAATCTAATAAATATATCGTCAAAATTTGCCTTTTTCTTAAAAATACTAATATTAGGATTAATAATCTTTACAGGAGCATCAAGAGTATTGTTTAAACTATTGTCGCATTCTTTCATCATCATATAAACAAAAATATTTTCAGGATATTTTAAATCGACTTCTCCAATTACAAAATTATGTTCTAAAATATGCACGTTAGATTTGCCAATAGGTTTTATCAGTAAGAAATCTTTATCTCTATAAGTAAAATTTATTCCCCATTCGATTTCTTTAGCGCTAACATTCATCATATTTATGGAATACGCCGAAGTAAAATATAATGTCTTACTTTTCATTTCATTCAAAATTTGATTTAACGATAGCATTCAAACCTCCATCTTAATTTAATTTTATTAACATAATTCAAAACAAATTTTAAAATAATTTGTTGACGGTTGACGGTTGACGGTTGACGGTTGACGGTTGACGGTCACGAAATTGAAAATAATAAAGTTTTAATATCATATTGATACCGTAATTAATCATAATTATATTATAATATATTTTTTAATTTTTGTCAAGCGTTTTTAATAAAAAAAATTAAAAATTTATTTGATTTTTTTATTTTAAATGGTATAATAAAAGTAAACATAATATAAAAACATTATAATAGGACGATAAATAGAATGAAAGAACTACCATATTTAATTAATTTAATAAATTCCATAAAAAGCGAAATTTGTTATTCTTATATCGACAAAATAGTGGCATACGATAAAGATTATTCTGAAATGGAAAATATTAAAGGACAGAAAATAATAGACATATTAAGATACGGCGGATATATTCATTTTCAATTTTCTCAAGACGCTATGCTAATAGATTTGGGAGCGGAAGGGTCTTTCGTTCTAACGGAAAATAACTCTTATAAAAATAGTATAATAAAATTGGCGACAGATAGAGGAAATTTATTTGTTGTGGACGATGGAAAAAATAAAGACGATTTTACAAAAATTATCCCTATTTGGAAAGATTTCACAAAAATGCCCGAAGTTGGATACGACCCTTTAACGAAACAATTTAATTATAATTTATTCTGTCAGTTGCTTTTGGAGAATAAAACCACCGTTGAAAAATTAATTACAAATCCTCTCTTAATAAGCGGCATCGGAGAAACTTACGGAGATATGATATTAAAAAGAGCCTCTATAAATAAAAGAACGAAGACTTCCGAAATAAGTAAAACGAAAGCGCGGGAAATATTTGACGCGATAAAGCAGGTCTTAAGAGAAGCTTCTGGAAATTCCGAAGAGGAAGAAAGCGATGGTTTGGAAGATTAAAAATCCGTCATCGCAGTTTTTACTCAATTATCATTGCAAACATTTTTGACTACTTATAGCGTCTGCTCGACTTTGTTGCTGTTTTTCCAAATCCTCGTAATGACAACTATTATTTTGGCATTGTTAAAATTTCTGTCATTGCGAATGAGACTAAAGTCTGACTTTGTCGAATGAAGCAATCCAAATTTATATTGATTGTTTCGGCAAGGCTAAAGCCCACAGAGTGAGCCTCGCAATGACAACCGTTATTTAGTCATTACAAAGGCAGATTTTTCAAAAAATTTTGTTTAACTATTGCTATAACAAATAATTAAACTAAAATTAAAAGGAGTTATTATGTCTGGAAACGCCAATATAATAGTAATCGAGGGAAGACTTACGAAAGACCCAAATTTTATGAAAACTAAAAATGGAAAATCGCTGTGTAAATTCGGTATAGCAAACAACAGATATTATTATATCAACGGAAGTTTGCAAAAAGAAGTTTATTTTTTCGATTTAATAAGCTGGGGATATAATGCCGAAAAAGTCGCGTCCAACTTGAAAAAAGGAAGTCATGTTTTGGTAAGCGGAGAATTGCGGCAGAATTCTTATTTCACAAAAGAAGGAAATAAAAGAAATTCTATTTATATACTCGCTTTGGAAATTAAAAATTTGAGCAAAAAATCGCTGGACAATAACGGCAAGATTGCAAACAATCAAACGGTAGAGAATATTATTGAAGAGAATACGGACCAAGTATTTTAGATTCTTCTAAAATATTAAATAATTCTTCGTCAATGATTTTAATATCTTTGTCGGTGTCTATATGATGAATAAATGATTCGTTAAAGGAATGGAATATTTTATCGACTTTTTTTAAATATGTTTCGTTTTCAAATCTGTCGGCGATTCCTCTTTTGGATATTATTCTGTTTAGGGCAATATCTATTGGAAGATGAAAAATAAAAACTATATCGGGTTTGACAATAAAATCTTTATGCATATTTATTATTCGATTAATATCTATTCCTTTAGCTCCTTGATAGGCGATTGAAGAATAAAAATATCTGTCTAAAATAATAAAATATCCTTCCTCTATAGCGGGCTTTATCATGCATTCTATATGTTCTTTTCTGTCTTCGATAAATAAAAATAATTCTTCTTCGGCGTCCAAATTTTCTTTCATCATGCTTTCTCTTAATTTAGCTCCGTAACGCGAATGAGTAGGCTCGAAAGTATAAATGGATTTTATATTTATAGAATTTAATTTTTCGGTAAGATTTTTTGCGCAGGTAGATTTGCCCGAACCGTCAATTCCTTCTATAACTATCAATTTGCCTTTCATTTATTTTCCTAAATTATATTATTCTTTATCTTATTTTCAAAGTCGCTATTCCGATTATCGCGGCGATTATTCCGAGTATATAAAATCTAAAAACAACTTGAGTTTCTTTCCATCCCGATTTTTCAAAATGATGATGCAAAGGCGCCATTTTAAAAATTCTCTTTTTAAACATTTTATAATAAAATACTTGCAAGACTACGCTGAAAGCTTCGGCGACATAAACCGCTCCGATAATAATCAAAAGTAATTCATGTTTGATAAATAAGGCAATTATTCCCAAAACTCCGCCGAGAGACAAACTTCCTACATCTCCCATAAACACTTGAGCGGGATGAGCGTTGAACCATAAAAATCCGAGTCCCGCTCCGATTAAAGCTCCGACAAAAACCGTAACCTCGCCCGCGTCCGATATGAATGGAATTTTTAAATAAGTAGCTACGAAAGAGTTTCCCGATACATAACATAAAACCGCCAAAGCCACCGACATTATTATTAAAAGTCCAATCGCAAGTCCGTCCAAACCATCAGTTAAATTTACCGCGTTACTCATACTAACGACTACAAAAATTGCAAAAGGAATATAAAAAATTTTTAAGTCTATATAAAAGGTGTCTAAAAATGGCAAAAATAAAGTAGAAGAAGGAACTTGAGCGACTTTCACCGTTTCAAAAACTCCCGCCGATTGATTTAACTCGAACGACATTAAAAAGGTGGATTTGTCGAAATAATATAAATAAATTCCGATTATCGCTCCGACAAAAACTTGAAAGAATATTTTATATTTTCCCGCGAGTCCTTTCGAGTTTTTATATTTTATTTTCAAAAAATCGTCCAAAAATCCAGCTATTGAAAGTATTATTAATGAAACCGTTAAAAGTATTATTTTTATATTGTCTAATTTTCCCCATAATAAAACGCTTATCAATATGCTTCCTATTATAAATAAACCGCCCATTGTCGGAGTTCCCGTTTTTGCCAAATGACTTTCGGGTCCGTCTTCTCTTACAATCTGCCCGAAATTTAATTTTTTTAATTGTTCTATTATATTTGGAGCGAACATAAAAACCAAAATTAAAGCGGTGGCAACGGCTCCCGCGGTTCTGAAAGTAATGTATCTGAATATATTGAATCCGAAAAAAATCTCTCTTAAAGGATAAAAAATTTGATAAAGCATATTATAAAAACCTTTTCTGCTTATTTAAAATATTTAAAAATCTATTTCAAATCGAAAATATTATTAAAAATATAAGCGTTAAAACAATTTTAAAATTATTTTATATATACTATTACATATTTATTTTTTGTCAATTAAAATTTGATTTTTATAAATTAATTTCGCATATTTTATTTTTTATATTTTCTCTTAAATAATTTATGGCTTTTTTACGAAGTTTAGTTACTTCGATTTTTGACAATCCCATTTTTTCGCTTATTTATTTTAATGTGAGATTATCCAAATAATATAGTATCAATACTTCTTGCTCTTTTTGAGGCAATTTTTTCAAAGCATTTATAATCGCCAAATATTCAGTATTTGTTTTATCGCTTGGTTTTGAAATAGACTTATTTTCTATAATTTTTAAATCTTCTATAGCTTTCGTAAGAAGTTGATGGACTTCGTTTCTTGATATATCCATTTTTTCGGCTATTTCTTTAAAAGTTAAACCTTCATGATAATATAATATCAATATTTTACTTTCTTCATCTAAAAGCGTTTTTGCATCGTTTAGAAAACGGCTTTTTGGATAACAAAAATAATTTATTCTTGTGGCTTCGTCATATATAGCTCTTTGTATTATCACAAAGGCGTAGGATTTAAATTTTACATCTTTATCGTGAGAATATTTATCTATCGCTTCCAAAAGTCCCGAATAACCTAAACATACCAAATCCTCATAATCCAAACCCTTAAAGCGTCCTTTCCCAATATTTGATTTAAGTTCATTAGCCACAACTTCCAACAAATATTTGTATTTAATAATCAAAGCTTCTTTTATTTGCGGAGATAAAGTTTTTTTATATTCAATCCAATATTCTTTTTCGTTTTCGTCAGTAATCATAGGCAAATCGTCTTTATTATTATTTTTCATTTTATTTTCTCCAATTTTAATAAAAATTATTTTTTATATATTAATTATAACATATAACTAGTATCACACACAGATACTTGTTTTTAGTAATATAATTTTTGAATTTTGAATTATTTTCTCATAAATTTTTTATACCACAAAGCTAATTCTTCATCGTTTAATAATCTTTTAAAATTAATTTACTCTTATGTGGCATTCGTCTATGTTATACAGTTCTATTTTTAATTCTAAAGATTTATTTGCAGAATTATTAATAGCGCTATCGAGCGTAGATTTTAATAATTCTACATTATCTCCGTTTTTAATTTCGATACAAATTCTATAATTTCTTGTCGCACCTTTATTCCAATATTCTTTAGGTAATTCTTTTAAATTGGGACAATTATAAAGGCTAATATTTAAATCTAAATTTTCAATCTCTTTTGGAAGTTCTTTTAAATTGTGACAACCTATTATTTCTAAAACTCTAAGATTACTCAAATTCCCAATTTCTTTAGGCAGCTCTTTTAAATTGTGACAATCCCGTATCCTTAACGCATCTCCATAGCGGTTATCCCCATTACATCCGAGCTTAGTTAAATTTCCGATTTCTTTTGGAAGTTCTTTTAAGTTATGGCAACCGCTTATATCTAAAGCGACAAGATTAGTTAAATTCCCAATCTCTTTTGGAATTTCAGTTAAATCTTCCACTTCTATATCAAGCTGTTCAAGACTATTTAGTTTAAAAATTTCTTTTGGGAGAGAATTTTTAGCCGTAATATAATAAATATCTAAAATTTCCTCTTTACTTTCAAGTTCGTTTCCTTCAAGCCTTGTATACCATAAATATAAATTATCAATATCCTCGAGCGTTAAATTATTTGCCATGTTATTTCTCCTGTTTTTAAGTTTAAATTTTTTAATTTATTTTTTCTAATAACTTATATAAATCAATCATTTTTTGAGCGGTATCTTCGGGCTTATCGTTTTCAATATTTATATTTTTACCGTAAATACATTCGTCATCTCCGCCTTCGCCTTCTTCGTCATAACCGTTGAGAATTTCAGTTATTTTTTTCTTAATATCTTCTTCTTTTACTTTATTTATAAAGTTTCCGTTAGTTCCGCTTATAGTAATTGAAAGCGAAGAAACTCCTTGCTCTAAAGATATATAAAGATGATGCCAAATAGGAGTTATAGGGATACGAATATTTAGAGAAAATCCATTCTTGATATCTCTTCTAATAGCTTCTTCGTTAAAAATAATATTGTTTATTCCTTCTTGTTTTAAGTAATTGCCAACATCTACGGAATATCTTATACCTTTTTTTACGCTTTCGGTTTCAAGTATAATCTCGCCTTTCTTATCCGCTATCAATTTTTTAGCGTTCTTAAATAATTCTATGGATTTATTTAGTTCGTTTACTTTTTTATCCAAATCATTTTCGTCTTTTAATAATAAATCAAAATCTACATATTTTTTAATTTCGTTTAATTCCATTTTATTTTCCTCCGTTTTTTTACTTATATATTTTTCGTTATATGCAATTTGAATTAAAGCCGAATAAATTAATTGAAATTTTTCGTCTTTTAAGAATTGATATTTATTTAAAATATCGTTTTTAATCCATTCGGCTATATCGTCATGCGATAAATAACATATTTTATTTTTATTTTCCAATTCCGCGATTAATTCTCTATCAATGCTGAATTCGGAAGGTTTGTCTCTATTTCTTGTCAAATAAACTATAAATATATTGTCTTTTATTTTATTGTTATTTTTATTCTCATTAATTCTGTTATTATAATAATCTTTTAATTGATTTGGTTGGTCACCCGCCCAAATTTTATTTTCAATTATTATTTCAAAGTTATCGGAATGTATAAATAAATCTATTCTTCGCCAAGTTTCGCTTGACGCATAAAATTCATTATAAGCTTCCGCTGTAGAATTAATACTTACGCTATCGTTTTTTAATTTTTCTTTAATAATAAATTCCGAAAAATCTTTTGCAAAATTTATTTCTTTATTCTCGTATTTAAATTTTATTTTTAAAATATTATGCAATAAAGAACTATTTTTTACTTCGTCCGTAGCGCATCCTAAAATATTCGTTATATTCACTATAGGAATTAATTTTTCTTTTTCCTCGTTTATTTTTTCAAATATTTTGTCTTTGTTGTCAATGATATTTTTTAATAAATCGAGTCGTTTATCAAATTCTGCCATATAGAATTCCTCCTTTATTAGATTTTAAACATTTGTAAAAATTTTTATTCACTTTTTACTCCTTAATAGAAATTTTTAATTTATAAGTATTTTTGTGCTTCTTCAATACAAATCATTGCTTTATAAGCATCCATTTCATCATCCATTTCTAAAAGAATGTCATCTTCTTTGCTTTTACTAATTCTTAATTTTAATACATAAATATCAGTTAAGTTATCATCGAACCTTTTTGATTTATATATTTCTAATATATCTGTAATAGGCACTAATACCATTATAGAATTTGTTTCTCGGTATAATTTTAGCCATAATTTTTTATTAGTTATATATAATGTTCCTCTATACATTTCTCTAAATCTTCCATGTCCTTTATTATCATAGTATTTTGTAACTCTTCTTACATCATCTATAATAAAAAAACAACCTTCATCTTCTCCAAAAATATGGTCTAAATCGGTTTCAAAAAAATCTTTATTTTCTACATAGCCTGCCATTTCATTATAAATTTCAGCCTCTTTTTTTCTTTTTCTTCTGCCCATATTCTTTCTTCTTCTATACGCTCTCTATTAATATCAAAATATCGAATTTTTTCTTCTAAAATTTTTCTTATTACATTATCTTTTTCCGCCCATTTTTCAATTCCATTTTTTAGAAATAAGATTTTATCGTCTATTGCATCAATTTCACTTAAATGACTTTCTATTACATTAGTGTATAAAACTTTTATTTTTTCTCTATCTTTTCTTGACAATTTGGTAAATTCGTTTTGTAAATATAAAATTTTATCGTCTATTTCTTCAATTTTTGCTAAATTATGTTGTATTAAATTCATATATAAAAATTTTGTTTTTTCTCTATCTTTTCCTGAGAATTTTGAAATTTCATTTTGTAAATATAAAATTTTGTCGTCTATTCCATCGATTTTATAAAAAATCAGATTAAAGTTTTTTTCAAAATTAATCATTGTAATTTTTTTAATAGTTTTTATAGAATATAAAATTGATAATATAATGGTAATAATACATACTATTAATAAAAATATGCCAAATTCTTTCATTTCTTCATCGCTATGTTTTAATAATAAGAAAGCTCCATAAGTCATTGGTAAAACTATTGAATATATAATAAGCACAAGAGCGAATTTCTTTTCATAAGGGTCTTTTCTGCGAAATATAATCCTCAAAAATGTTAAATCAATTATAATAAAAAGCATCATTTTAAACTCTGCTCTCATACCAGATATGCTTTTTATTATAATT
>NZ_SJDU01000110.1 GCF_005518285.1 Brachyspira catarrhinii
ACAATACAATACAATACAATACAATACAATACAAGCCATTATTATATAATTGGCTGTTTTTTCATTGCAAAACTAAAAAATTATTTCAAGCATTTAAACGCTACTTTTGGCGTAAAAGTCTATCTACTTCGATTTATTCTATAGCGGAGGTTTCGTTATGATTAAACTCTTTGAAAAATGTGAAACCGAAAAATATATAGTTATAAAAATTCTGTTTATAAAAATTACTTTCAAAAAGAAATCTCCAAAGTCCGATATAGACGCTATTGTTTGGTGGATACCGTTTAAAAGTTTAAGAAATGCCGTTAGAAATTTATTAAATAATTATACAAATTTATTGAATATGAACGCGGTAAATTTAGAAAATATAAATTTTAATAATATAAATCATAGTAATGAAATTATTCAAAGATTAAATGAAATAAAAATAGAATTAAATAAATTGGATATTAGAAATAAAGCTAGAATGCAATTGCTTTCTATGGGCGATGAGCGAATAATAAAACCAGTTAGAAATGAAAAACTTATTATTAGTTTAACTACATATCCTCAAAGAATTGGCGATATTGATGTGGTAATATTTTCTTTAATAAATCAAAGCGTAAAAACGGATAAAATTATATTATGGTTGGCTTATGAAGAATTCCCAAATTTAGAAAAAGATATTCCAAATCATATTTTAAATTTGAAAAAGTTTGGATTGGAAATAGAATTTTGCCATAATATCTATTCGTATAAAAAATTAATATACGCGTTAGAAAAATATCCAAACGATTTGATTGTAACGGCGGATGACGATATATATTATCCATATAATTGGCTTGAGAAATTGTATAAATCTTATTTAGAAAATCCGACTGTTATACATTGTCATAGAGGACATAGAATTAGATTTGACGATAAAAATAATATTTTGCCTTACAGTCAATGGCTACAGGAATTTAAACCTGAAAATAATAATCCTTCATATTTAAATTTTTCTACTGGAGGAGCTGGAACTCTATACCAATATAAATTATTGCATAGCGATATTTTTAATGAAGAATTATTTCTTAAATTATGTCCTAAAGCCGATGATGTTTGGTTTTGGGCAATGGCTTTACTTAATAATACAAAAATAAATATTATAGAATCAAATATGACTCCCATAGTCGATTATGAATTAGGATATAATTATTATAGTAAATTAGTCGATATAAATGTAATCAAGAATTTCAACGATATTCAATTAGACAATTGTTTTAAGTATTACGGCGATAAATTGAAAGATAAATTATTTGATGAGTGATATTTTAAATATAAAATTCAAAGTAATTTTATTATATTTTTTGTTTTCTATTGATAAAATATAATTTTTGGTATAAAATCGTAGTTATGTATACTAAATATTTTGTAATCGTATTTTTATTTATATTTTATAGTTTCTTGCATTCTTTTGGCGGAAGACCGATTACTATGGAAGAAGTTCGCCCGTATTATACAGTCGCCGATAGAGTTAAAATAGACATCTATATTTATAGTAATTTAAGCGGAAATACAAATTATAATTATTTAACTTTTACCGTTGCGGACGCTATCGCAAACCAGCTCGATTATAATAAAACTTTGAAACTTCAAAACGAAACTAATTTGAATCTTATTCCCGTTGATTTTGAAAGAGTCTACGATTATAAAGTGTTCCAATTTACGAATATTACTTACACGGCAAGAATTGGAAGCAACGAAAGTATAACGAATATAATAACGAATTACGAACGCACTTATTATACGAATTGGGGAGGAGTGCGAAGCAATGTAAAATTTGTCGGACCCGAAACGAAATATTTCTTTTTGGAAGACAATGAAATTATTATGGAATATAACGGAAGTAATGTGATAGTCCGCAATACGAACGACTTTTTGCAAGAGATTGATACGGGAGGTTCTTATTACGAATATTTTGGAGACGATATAAAAAAATATGTTTTCACAAGAAATTCGGATATCGCGATTTTTGGAACTGTAGATTATCAAAGACCAAATTTTGTAATAACGACTTATGTGGCGTATATAAGAGAGCGAAAAATCGATTCTTATAAATTGGAAATATCGGAAGCGAGGATAGACGAACAGATTCCTTTATACGCTTTGGATATTGCAAATAGAATAAGTCATTTGGATAAAACGGGAGTAATAGCTATTAATGTCGAGCCTGAAAATTCTTATATTTATATAGACAATATTTTAATGGGAATTAGCGGAAGCGCTTTATATATTCCAGCATTAACCACAAACAGCCATAGATTTACCATAAAAAAAGATATGTATGAAACCATAGACACTATGCTTGCCTTTGAAAGAGCTAACGAAGATATAGAATTAAATTTTTCATTAAAAGAAGTTACGGATATGGCGAGAGTTCAAATAGAAATTCCGGGCGATGTGGAAAGCTCGGTAATTATTAACGGCATAAAGGAAGAACCGACCGCGATTATAGATAAAGATTTTGGATTTGGAACTTATTCTATAAAAATAACGAATTCAAATTATTTAGATTATTACGGAACTTTTACGGTAGACAGCACTAATTCTTTATTTTTAACTCCCACGATGAAACTATTTAAAGAGCCTACTTTAGCCGATAGAATATTTAAGAATTATGAAAGAAACACAAAAATATTTTTAGGATTAACTATTGCGGCGGGAATATTCACGGTTGGGAGTTATATATATGCAGACGAGATACTTGACCTTACTATGGTTAATTATTATGAAAGATATAGAAATACCGCCAACAGACCGCCGATTGATTTAACTCGTTATAATACCGCTTTTAATATGTATATAGCGGGTATGGTGATAACGAGCGCTTTTGCTTTAACTACGGGAATATATTACATGCTTTGGATAAACGAAAATAATTTTACGGTTGAAAAGTTAGCCTTTAACATGGGATTAGGCGGAGCTAATTTAACTTATTCGTATCATTGGTAATTTCTATAATTTAAAGTATTTTATTATTATTATATTTGACAAATCGACATTTTTTTAATATACTATTTATTAGTTATTAATTATAATTTTTTGGAGGCATAATATGTTTAATATCATTTTTATCGGAGCGCCGGGAGTTGGAAAAGGAACTCAATCGGCATTTATAGAAAAAGATTATTCTATAGCTCATATTGCGACTGGCGATATGTTGAGAAAGAATATAGAAGACGGAACGAATCTCGGAAAAACGGCAAAATCTTATATGGATAAAGGCGAATTAGTTCCCGACAGTTTGGTTATAGATATGCTAAACGAAAGAATACAAAAAGACGATTGTAAAAACGGTTTTATGCTTGACGGTTTCCCAAGAACTATGGAACAGGCAAAAGAATTGGATAAAATTCTCGCCAAATTAAATCGCAAAATAGACGCCGTTATAGATATTTACGCTTCGGACGAAATTATAATAAAAAGATTATTAAATAGAGGAAGAGCGGACGATAACGAAGAGACGATAAAAAACAGAATAAAAGTTTTTGAAAGTCAAAGCAAGCCCGTTTTGGATTTCTACAAAGATAAAGTAAAGATAATAAAAATAGAAAGCGTTGGAACTCCCGAAGAGGTTTACGCAAAGATAAAAAAAGAGTTGGATATTATAAAAAATAACGGTTTATAAATACTTAATTTATTGACTATAATATATAATATAAGTATTGACTTTTATAATTATTAATTATAATATTTAAACATTATAACTGCTGGAGTATTTATGAAATTAAACATATATATTTTTCAATTAATTTTTGTTTTAGTTTTTATAGCGTCTTGCGGAGAAACTATGCCGCTTAAAGAATATAAAGACGCTTCGAGTTTGAGAGAAAAAGCTATTAAATACGAACTTCAAGATTATTCAAAAGAAGAGTTCGATATAGCCGAAACTAATTTTTCAGAGGCAACTATAATTATAGACGAAAATAACAGTAAAGAAGCTAAAAAACTCGCTGATTTGCTGACTACGGCTTCTAATTCTTATCAAACGGTATTAAGCGAAGGACTTCCTAAATATGCGGAAGTGTTGAAAGGAGAAATCGATTTGGAAAGAGGATATTCCAAAGATATAAAAGCTTATAAAGTCGATAAAGAAAATTATGAGCTTGCCGAATTGAATTATATAAGCGGAGTGGAAGCTTTAAGCTCAAATAATTACGAAGATGCGGTTAATTATTTCTTGCAGGCAAAAAAGTTTCATAATAAGGCTTATTTTTTCACTAAAGGAATATTTGACGAAAGCGCTAAAAATATAAAAGAAGCGGAAGATAAAATTAAAGAAATGGAAGAATTAGAAAAATCTTCTAAAAGCAATTAATTAAATATTTGATTTTAGATTTAAAATTTTAATATTGATAATTTATTTTATAAAATTGGAGTAATTAAAATGAAAAAATTATTATTTTTATTTATTTTTTCTTTATCATATTTGGGATACGGGCAATCAATAAACGATGATTTTAGATTGGCTCAAAGGTATAGAGAATTAGCTATAGAAGCGCATGAAGCGGGAGATTACGAACAGAGTATAGAATTCGCTCAAAAGAGTAAGGAATATTCGGATAGATTTATATCCAAATACGGACTTTACGGGTATGTTTTGGAAAGTCAAATTGATGCCGAAAGAAAATTAAATTTATTCAAAGGAATTGGTGGAGAAACCAACGAAAAAACTTCAAATCTTTATAGTTTGTCGCTCGAAGATATGGAGTCCGCTCGAAGTATATTCAATGTCGCATCTAATGATACGGATTATAGCAACACTATTATCAAATATGAAGATTCTTCTTTGAAATCTCAATTAGGTTACGATTTGCTTTCGATAGATTTAAGAAGAGAATATTTAATATCCGAATCGGTTTTAACCAACGGAGACGATAACGATACGGAAATTTTAGATTTGCAATCTTCAGCTTACTCTTATTTGGGAGAGTCGGATTATATTAACGCTTCATCAACGGTGGCTTCCGCTGTTAGCATATTGGATAGATTGGAAGCTCCATTATCTTACGCCAAAGCGGAGGCGGCTTTGAATAAGGCTAAAGAAAACGGTTATGATAGTTCAAAATCGGATATGTATAACGAGGCTTCGCAATCTTTGACTAACGCGGAAATGTATTTAAATTCGGAAGATTATTCAAATTCTTTGATTCATTCAAAAAATGTAATAATTTTGGCTAATTTAATGGGAGTAGGGGATTCGACTTCCGCAATTGCCGATGGAACGGAAACTAAAACATTTACGGGAGAATTTCCTTTATATTATATAGTCGTTGAAAGAACTAAAAATACGGACTCTTTATGGCTTATAGCTTCTTACGACTTTATTTACGGAGACGGAAATTTATGGAGAAAAATTTACGAAGCAAATAAAGATAAAATAAAAGACCCTAATATTATAATAAAAGGACAAATATTAACCATACCGAGTCTGAAAGGCGAAAAGCGGGAAGGAACTTACGATTCCAACAATACTTACGGAAATATAAAAGATTAAGTATAAATTCTAAATTTTAATAATAAAAATTACGATTATTAAATAGTATTAGATTAAGATAAGGAAAATTATAATGATTAAAAGATTAAAAATAATTCTAATAGCGGTTTTGTCAATAGCCGTATTTACTACGGTTCTTATAGCTCAAAAACCTAGAACTTCAAACGAACATTTATTTATAGAGACGGATTTTGGGACGATAGAGATAACATTTTTCCCCGATAAAGCTCCAAAACATGTGGAAGCGATTAAAAAATTGGCAAACGAAGGCTTTTATAACGGAACGCTTTTCCATAGAGTAATTCCGGGATTTATGATTCAGGGAGGCGACCCTTTAAGCAAACAATCTAATCGAGCTTTGCATGGCACGGGAGGACCGAATTTTGTTATTCCAGCGGAGTTTAACGATGTTTCACATAAAAGAGGAATTTGTTCTATGGCAAGAAGTCAGAGTATCAATAGCGCGGGCTCTCAATTTTTTATTTGCGTTGCGGATTCGACTTTTTTGGACGGACAATATACCGTTTGGGGCGAGGTTGTAAGCGGAATGGACGCCGTTGATAAAATCGTGGCTTTAAGAAGAGATAGAAACGATAATCCTTTAGAACCAGCGAGAATGAATAGAGTTTATGTGAAGACGGTTAATTAAAAATTTTATATAAAAATTTTATAATAAAAAATATAATAATTTAAGAGTAATTATGAGCGAGCATTTATTTATAGAGACGGATTTTGGGACTATAGAGATAACATTTTTTCCCGATAAAGCGCCAAAACATGTGGAAGCGATTAAGAAATTGGCAAACGAAGGTTTTTATAACGGAACGCTTTTTCATAGAGTTATACCGAATTTTATGATTCAGGGAGGCGACCCTTTAAGCAAACAGTTTAACCGAGCTTTGCATGGCACGGGCGGACCAGATTTTAATATTCCCGCCGAGTTTAACGATGTTTCGCATAAAAGAGGAATCTGTTCTATGGCGAGAAGTCAGAGTATCAATAGCGCGGGTTCTCAATTTTTTATTTGTGTTGCCGATTCTACTTTTTTGGATGGACAATACACGTTTTTGGATGGACAATACA
>NZ_SJDU01000111.1 GCF_005518285.1 Brachyspira catarrhinii
AACTTCCGCCAAAAGTGATAATATCGTCTCTTCCCCAACTTCGCTTAAAACCATAAACTCTTCGCTTCCTTCTCCTCCCATAGCTCCGCTGTCCGCTTTCACGCTCACGGTATTTAATCCCATTCTCTTAAAAATTTTAGTATAAGCCTTGCTCATGTCGTTATAACTTTTGTCTAAAGATTCTTTTGTCATATTGAAAGAGTAGGCGTCTTTCATAATAAATTCTTTCGAGCGAATCACTCCATATCGCGGTCTTATTTCGTCTCTAAATTTTGTATGTATTTGATATAAAATTAAAGGCAAATCCTTATATGATTGAATTTCATTTTGAGCCGTAATCGTAAATGCTTCTTCATGAGTCGGTCCCATTGCCATATCAATATCGTTTCTGTCTTTTAATCTGAATAATTCTTTTTTGAATCTTTCCCATCTGCCAGAAGGAGTAAGCAAAGTTTTTGAAACGAGCAAAGGCATTATGCATTCGTTTGAGCCAATTGCGTTCATCTCTTCTCTTATAATATTTGAAATTTTATTTAAAACTCTCACTCCCAAAGGCAAATACGAATATAAACCGTTCGATATTTTTCTTGCCAAGCCCGCTCTAATCATTAATTTATTCGAGGCTATTATTGCATCGTTTGGAGCTTCTTTCAAAGTTGGCATAAAGAGTTTAGATAAACGCATAATATTTTCCTTAAAATTATTAAAAAATTATTTAAACCGAATTTTGATTTCCGATTAATGATATATTAAAAAAATAAAATTATCAACTAATAGTAGTTTGTTATATAATTTAATTTTATTTTAATTTATATAAATAAAACCCGTATTTTTCATACTCTGTGGGAATATTCGTGTAATTCATATTTATATATCTATTAAATAAATATATGTTTTGTTCGTTTTCTTCGTTATGATAAAATACATCTAAATTTTCCAAATATTGTTTGGAGAAAAACATATCGGGTTTTTTATCTAAAAATATTTTAACAGCGTTGCTATAACCGAAACTTGGATTCCACCAATCGCTTTCGTTTGGAAGTATCAAAGAATTTGTCCAACCTAAATTTGCATATCCGTAAATAAAAGTTCCTCCAAACGAGGCTATGCCGTTATAACCGTATTTTTTCATGTATTCCGTAACAATATGAGTAATGCCGTTTCTTTCGTCATTTTTTGCCCGCATATCGTTATAAATATTTTTATTTAAAAGATTTATAAAATTACTTATGCACATAAATATAACTATGATAGAAAATATGGCAAATATATTTTTAATTATATTAATATTATATTCATAATTTTTATTATTATCTTGCAAAGAAAATGATAAAATATTTAATCTATAAAGAGCAAATGGAATCATAACCGACAACGAAGAAGCCGCAATCATATGGTGAATAATATCGCTTCTGTTTATATAATAACAATATAATCCTAATCCGCAGATTGAACAATATATTACGCTTGGTGAATAAGATTTAAGTTTTGCATTATTTTTGAAATTAAATATTTTCATGTCTTTTATATAATAAAGAAATGAAAATAAGAATAATATTATCGTTATAATCCAATAACCTATAACATATCGCGTATTTGATTCCGTGTATTTAGATTGTCCCGTGAACAACGGAAATAATAAATCTTTTATAGTTTGAACATTTCCGCCTAATACGAATACATTGCAAATATTTAGAATTAATAAAGCTAATAAAATAGACAATATGGCAAGGATTATATGAAAAATGATATTATAATATAATTTTTTATCTTTAAAATCTAAATCATATATATATATATATAAGTAGAAACTAATGCTCCAAGACAGACTAATCCCGTATCAGCTCCCCATAAAATTCCCAAAGACGCTAAAATATAACCTATTATAAACGATAATTTATTTTTTCTAATATTAACTATTGATATATATAAAATCATAATACTTGGGAAAAATAATTTTAACGGAAAAACCGAATAATAATTTTGACTTATTGAGAAAAGAAAAAATAAAGCGGTTAATATTCCAATTATTCTATAAAACGAATTTTTGATTAATATGAATATCGTTGAAATTATGCATATTGAAGTTATTCCAGATAATATGGCTATCAATAAAGAGTATGATTTTACGCTTAAACCTAATATTTTAAAAAACGGAAACATAAATAAAGCGTAATGTCCATGAATGCTATACATGTTTTTTGAATAAGGTATGGAATTGGCGACATAAAATACTGAATTAAAATGCGCCGAATAATGATAGTTATCTAATATAGACGGGGAATATTGTTTATATGTTATTAATACAACCGATATGACAAATAAAAAAACTGCAATATATTGGTTATATTTGCAGTTCGCAATAATCATAAATATAAAAAATAAAATTATAAATTGTATTGAGAGAATAATAAAATTTTGATTTATAAATATATTAAGCTCTAAAATTGCGTTAATTGTCGCTAATAATAAAAATAGAACGGTAAAATAAATTATAATTTCCGATTTTTCATTATTTAACGACAAGTTATATAATTTTTTATTGAGATTATATTTTTTCAGATTTACGAATAAAAAACATACCGATATAAAAATTAACAAGAATATATAAGTTTTAACATTGCTATAACCAAATAATTTTAGAATAATCGCCGCCATAATCGTTAATGATAATACGAATATGAATTTTATCATAAATTTATTTAGAATATCAAGATTAAAAATATTTTGAGTTTGCAATTTAACATGTCCGTTATACCAAGATAAATATTTGTTTGAAAAATTTTTTATAAGGAAATAAATTAATAAACTCGGAAGTAAAGAAAGAAAATATATAGTAAATGTCGGTTTTATTTTTAGCGAATAATTAATATTTATTTTTTCTTCGTTATCAATTATTTTTTCGGAAATCAAATTACCAAAAGGACTTCCAATATCCCACATTTTTATCGTTTTAATAAATTCTGGCAAATTATTAAAATCTGGGCGAACTTCGTAAATATCGCTATGTCTGAAAATTTTTTCATAATATCCCATTTTAAATGCATAACTATAATTTGTAATATTTTCGTTATTTAGCAAATAGTTTTTTAATTCGTCTTCGTTATTAAAACCTTCCATTACGGATTCTAAATTATTTAATTGCAAAGTTTCATTGACATTTAATTTTATTTCATCCAAATATCCGACTCTAATTTGTCCGCCTAATTTTGATAAAATAATTATAGCGATTGTAAGAATAATAATAAAAGGTATATAAATTTTAAAAAATAAGTTTTTTCTTTTCATAAATGTTGTCTTTACTAGTTTAAATTGAATTTTGATTTTCGATTAATGATATATTAAAAAAATAAAATTATCAACTAAATTTATTTTGTATTTATTTAAATTAAGTGTTGACATTTTTTATTAAAATGTTATAATTACTTCAATTAATTTTCAAATATAAGATTATTGAAGATTAAAAGGGTAGGTGGCCGAGCAGTCAATGGCAGCAGACTGTAAATCTGCCGACAGTAGTCTACGGGGGTGCGAATCCCTCCCTGCCCACATTCTTTATTTTATGTTTTAAGGAGATATTTTGGCTATAGAATTTTACGATGGATATATATCTATAGTTGTAGAATCCAATCTCTCTTTACCAGAAGAAGTAAAAAAATTTGTAGAAGATTCAGAAGAAGTATGTTCTCTAATGATGCCGGTAATTGTTTTAGATATGCATAATGTTAAGGAAATTAATAGCGCAGGGATAGCAAAAATACTTAAACTATATAAAAATTTACAATCTATAAAAATTAAATTATTTATGATGAATGTTGACGAAGCAATTGCTCAAGTTTTTAAAGATTTAATGATATTTACTCTTATTAAAACCTTTGATAAGAAAAAAGATTTTCTATTATAATAATTTTTATTAAATATTATTTTTCAACTTCTTTCCTATACTTAATCAAACCTTCTTTAAGTATATGCATAGCTCTTTTTAAATCTTTTGAATCTAAAACATAGCTCATTCGCACTTCATCAACTCCCAATCCTGCCGTAGCATAAAAACCTTCTCCCGGAGCAAACATAACGGTTTCTCCATCAATATTAAAGTCTTTTAGAAGCCATATTGCAAAATCTTCGGCATTTTTTACAGGAAGTTTTACCAATACATAGAAGGCGCCTTCGGGTTCTTTCATGATTACGCCTTCCATTTTTGTAAGTTCTTCAAATAATATTTTTCTTCTATTGTCGTATTCTTTTCTTGATTCTTCAAAATAGTTTGCGGGCAAGTCGTATAAAGCCGCCGCTCCAATCATTTCAAGAGTAGGGGCGGATAATCTCATTTGACATTCTCTAAATACCGCGTTCATAAAATCTTTATTTTTGCTTATTATACATCCGATTCTCGCTCCGCAGGCTGAAAATCTTTTTGAAATTGAATCTATTATAATAACATTTTCCGACAAATCTTTATAAGTTCCAAAGCTGATGGCTTTTCTATCACTATATACGAATTCTCTATAAACTTCATCGCTTATAATAAACATATCATGTTTTTTTGATAAATAGGCTATATCGTCCAATTCCCGCTTTGTAGATACGACTCCTGTAGGATTACTTGGATTTGAAAACATATAAGCTTTTGTTTTTGGAGTAATATGTTTTTCTATTTCGTCTCTGTTTGGAAGATGAAAACCGTTTTCTGCATAAGTTCTAACGGCATTTCTTTTTATCCCTAATACATCGTAAAAACTATTATAATTTGCGTAATAAGGTTCGGCTACCAATATTTCATCGCCTTCGTCAAATATGGCAAGCAAACTGAATGATAAACCCTCGCTTCCTCCGTTTGTTATGACTATTTCATCCTCTTCATAATGAATTCCAAGTTTATCATAATATTCTTGTATTTTTTTAAGAAGAGGTTTTATTCCTCGAGAATGTTCGTATTTTAGAGTTTTACCGTCATATTTTCCAATAGCTTCAATAAACTTTTTAGGCGTTTCAATATCTGGTTGTCCTATATTAAGATGATGAATCTTTATTCCTTTTCGCTCCGCTTCCTCCGCATAAGGATTCAATTTTCTAACAGGGGAAGTTTTTAATCTTTGAATTCTTTTAGATATTTCCATTTGCATCTCCAATTTATTATATATAATAATTTAATGATATAGAATATACGAAAATAAAAAAATTGTCAATACCTTAAAATTAATAATTCATTTTATATAATATTGCAAATTAAATATTTGACTTTTTTAGTAATTGATATAATATAAACATAATATTAAAAACTTTATAAATTGTAATTTTATATATATAAATGAAAAAAGCGGTTTTTTTATTTTTTATAATATTTCATACTTATCTATTTTCCCAAAGTATCGATAGAGAAATAACCGATAGATATGTGAAAGAAAATATCGCCGTATTTGAAATCGAAGATGTTTCAACGGGATACAGAAAAGATTTAGGAAAAAAAGTCACAACGCTTATAGAAAATTCGCTTACGAGAATGAATAGATTTAATATTGTCGACAGAGCGAATTTAGACAAATACTTAAAAGAAATGGAACTTCAATTAACGGGAATTACAGAAGAACAGGTTATTGAAGTGGGAAAAATTTACGGCTATAGCAAAGCGATAACGGGAAGAATAACTTCGGCAAATATAACTTTCGATTACGATAGCGAATCTGGAAGCGGAAATATATACGCAAATGTAGATTTAGTTTTGCAAATAGTCGATGTCGAAACTACTAAAATATTATATTCTTCAAAAATTTCTGGTTCGGCTTATTATGGCATAAATCGTTATCCTTCAATGGCTTTCAGAGAAGCGGCTTTGGACGAAGCATGCAACGATTTGGCTATTCAAGTGGAAAGCAAAATGAAAAATGTTTTTAAAATCATTTTAAAAATATCCGACATAAAAGACGGAAATGTTATTTTATTTGCTGGAAGCGAACATGGAATTAATAAAAATACGAGATTCAAAGTTTATTCAAAAGCGGAAGATATAGTTTTGCCTTCGGGAAATATTATAGAAGGAGAATATAAAGAAAAAGGAACTTTAAGAATAAAAGATTTGGGAAGAGAATATTCGATTGCAAAAATATCTCGAGGAAACGATATTCAAGCGGGAGATATAGCGAGGGAAACTCATATTGGAAATTTTTTAGTCGGTTTCAATATTAATTATTCCGAATATAAAATAAAATCTCTTCAAAAAACTTATCAAAGTTCCACAAATAACGGACAGTTAAATATTAATCTTAATAAAAACGATTTCACTTTTGGAATGCATTTGAAAGTGGGATACGATAATAATTTATTTTCGCCAAATTTGAGTTTCGGATTATTATTCGGCGATTTTTTCAAAACAAGCTACGGAATCGATATAAGATTTAATTTCGATATTAATGTCAATATTTATAAAGAAGTCGTCAGGTTTGTATTTATTCCGCATCTTGGAATCGGATTGACTTTTACAGATATTGGAAATGTGAGCGGAGGCGATTATTATATCGACAATAATACTTCAATTCCAAACGAATCTAAAATTAACTCGAGAGATATTCTGCTTGGAATTGGAGCTATG
>NZ_SJDU01000112.1 GCF_005518285.1 Brachyspira catarrhinii
ATAGATTTTTTATTTTTTTGTATTAAACTATATAATAAAAATCATATAAAAATTATAAATAAAATAGAAAAATAAAAATTGGAGAATAGAAATGAAGAGAGCATATATCAAAAATATAGCCTATTATGTCCCTGAAAAAATATTGGACAATAAATATTTTGAAAGCATTTTGGATACGAACAACGAATGGATAGTAACTCGCACGGGAATAGAAACGAGAAGAATGGCAAGAGAAGACGAAACTATTTTTGAAATGGGATTAAACGCTGTGAAGAATTTGCAAAATAAAGGCGTAGATTTAAGCGATATAGACACGATTATAGTTCCGACAGTTACTAAAGATTATATATTTCCTTCAATGGCGGGGCAGATTCAAAAAGCGCTCGGTTTAAAACATTGTTTCGCTTTGGATTTTTCGGCGGCTTGTTCTGGCTATGTTTACGCTTTAAATACTATCACCGCGTTGATAGAAAGCGGGCAGTCAAAAAATGTTCTTATGTTATGCAGTGAAAAATTGACTAAAGATATAAATTGGAAAGACAGAGGAACGGCAATTTTATTTGGAGATGCGGCTACCGCTTCTTTGATAACGGGAAGAGAAGACGGAAGAGGCGTTTTGGCTATGGATATGCAAAGCGAACCCGATTTGACTATCGTTTTAAATGGAGGAAGCGCATGCCCTATAAGAGCGGAAGATTGCGATGGAGCGGATTTTAAAATATATATGGAAGGCGGAGAAACTTTCAAAAGGGCGGTTACAGAATTTTCAAACAGCATAGATAGAGTTTTAGCAAAAGCGGGAAAAAGTTTATCGGATGTAAAATTCTTCGTTCCGCATCAGGCTAATTTGAGAATAATTCAAGCGGTTGCAAAAAGAATAGGACTTCCAATGGAAAAAGTAAGCGTCACTTTAAACAAATTTGGAAATTCTTCTTCTACGAGTATAGGATTGGCTTTAAACGATGCGCTTGAAAAAAATAAAATTAAAGACGGAGATTTGGTTTTATTCACTGGATTCGGCGGCGGTTTTACTTGGGGTTCAACATTAATGATTTGGTAATAAATGGATATACTTGAAAATATTAGTTTGGTTCAAAGAGAGGCGATACTGCATAGAGGAAGCCCTTTGCTTTTGCTTGCGGGAGCTGGAAGCGGTAAAACTCTCGTCATAACTAAAAAAATTGCCTACTTGATAAAAGAATGCGAAATTCCGCCCGAAAGGATAATGGCTGTCACTTTTACCAATAAAGCGGCAAACGAAATGAAAAACAGAGTATGCGAACTTTTGCCTGAAATAAAACCTTACAGATTATTTGTTAGAACTTTTCACTCGGCATGTTTAAGAATACTGAAAGAAAACGCAAATTATGTAGGCTATAAATCCGATTTTATAATTTTGGACGAAAGCGATAAATTAACGATTATAAAAAGAATTATGAAAGAAGAGGAAACTCCGAAAAGCATAACTCCTAAACTTGTAATAAAATTTATCTCAAATGTTAAAAACGAAATGGAAGACAAAATTAATTATGACAGGAATATTTTTGAAAAAATTTATAATAAATATTTGGAATACGAACTTAAAGAAAATTTAATGGATTTTGACGACCTTATACTAAATACGATAAAATTATTTGAAAAAGAAAAAGCGGTTTTAAATTATTATAAGGAAAGATTCAAATATATTTTAGTGGACGAATTTCAAGACACGAATCCGCAGCAGTATAAATTGGTAAAATTGCTCGCTCAAAATTCCGAAAACGATTTGACGGTTGTTGGAGACGATGACCAAAGCATATACGCTTTCAGAGGAGCGACTATTGTAAATATACTTAATTTTGAAAACGATTTTCCAAATACAAGAATAATCAGACTCGAAGAAAATTATAGATGCCCGAAAGATATTGTCGAAGCGGCTTTAAGTGTCATAAAAAATAATTCTAAAAGACATAGAAAAAATGTTTTTTCAAATAAAGACAGTCAATACAGAATAGAAAATTGGATTTGCTATTCGGATTTAGAAGAGGCAAAAGAAGTAGCCGAAGAAATAGAGCGACTTTTCGATTTGGGATTTGAAGCGAAAGACATCGTTATTTTATTTAGAACAAACAGCCAATCGAGAGTTTACGAAAAAGAATTGCTTATTCATTCGATTGATTACAAAATTTTAGGCGGAGTCGGTTTTTACGAAAGAATCGAAATAAAAGATTCAATAGCTTTTTTAAGATTAATGACGGGGTTCAAAGATAATTTTAGTTTCAGAAGGACGATTAATACTCCTCCGCGTTCGATAGGCGAAAAAAGTTTGTCTAATTTCGAAGATTTTGCAATGTTAAGAGGTTTGACTTTATTTGACGCGATTGATTATATAGAAGAATCCGCATTACCTAAAAAAGCGAAAAATAATATAAAGGCTTATAAATCGATAATAGAAGATTATTCGGAGAAAATAAAAGAAGATACGGAAATCAACGAAGGAATCAATATAGAGCAAATATTTTTTAATTTTTTAAATGAAATAGATTATTTTTCAATTTTTAAAAGCGATGGCGAAATAAGAATGGCAACGGCAAACGATAATATAAAAGAGCTTTTTAGAGCTTATTACGATTATAAATTAATCGAAAATGACGCGAATATAAATATTTTTTTGGAAGAAACTTCGCTTTATAGAGATACTTCAAACAACGAAAATAAAGACGCGATAACTTTAATGACGGTTCATAACGCTAAAGGTTTGGAATTTGAAGCGGTTTTTATGACGGGAATGGAGCATAGCGTTTTTCCGCATTATTTCGCTTTGGAAGAGGAAAACGGAATCGAAGAAGAGCGAAGACTTTTTTATGTGGCGATAACGAGGGCAAAAAAGAAACTTTATTTAACTTACTCTAAAAGAAGAAGAATAAACACGGGAATAATGGAACAAATTAAATCTTCTTTTTTAGAAGAGATACCTAAACATTTGATGGATATAAAAGAAAAAAATTCTTATCGTTATAATCATAATTATATTGAGATAGACGAAGACGCTTTTGATTATTGATTTTAAATTTACTTTAACCGACTTTTAATTTTTCTTTTAATATTATAAGATTATTATATGATTTTTTATGTATTAACTATAATATTTTTCTGTTATGTAATTTTTATTGCGATAAAAATGCTTCTTGAAAATAAGCCTCCTTATTCGTTTATAGCTTGGCTTACCGTTTTGGTTTTTCTTCCATACATTGGAGTTATATTTTATATTTTTTTGGGAATGAATTGGAAAAAATCAAAAAAGAAAATTTCGGCGAGGCTTCCAGAAGATATGTTAAAAAGGCATTTCTCTCCTATATTGGACGAGCAAATCAATATAATTAATAATATGGGCGGACTTTACGGTAAAAATGTAAACTTGGTTAAACTTGCCATAAAAAGCGGATACTCTCCGATAACCGTTCAAAACGAAGTTTCAATATTTGATAACGGCGAAGAACTTTTTGAAAACATGATAAACGATTTGAAACTTGCGGAAAAAACTATTCACATGGAATATTTTATTTGGCGAAGCGACAAACTCGGAAAAAAAATAAAAGACATTCTTATAAAGAAAGCAAAAGAAGGAGTGGAAGTCAGATTGATATTTGACGGCGTGGGTTCTATGTTGCGCATAAGCCGAAAGTATAGAAGAGAATTAAGAAGAAACAAAATAAAATTTTTATATTATCATGACCCTTTTTCAATTTTTTGGACAAGATTCGTCAATTATAGAAATCACAGAAAAATAGTGGTTATAGACGGAATCGTCTCATATATGGGAGGTATGAATTTGGGACAGGAATATATTGACGGCGGAAAAAGATTTTCTTCTTGGCGGGATATTCATTTAAGAATAGTGGGAGATTCATGTAATTTGATACAAAATATTTTTATTTGCGATTGGCATAACGCTGGCGGAAAAGATTTGGATTATGTTCTTGACGATAATTCCAATAATTCAACCGACATGAAAAATTTATTTCCTCTACCTATTACCGAAAAATATTTGCCCGTTCAAATTCTCTCTTCGGGTCCAGATTCAAAATGGGATACGATTCAAAAAGTTTATTCCAAGATGATAGAAGAAGCTAAAGAAAGCGTTTATATCGAAAGTCCTTATTTCGTTCCCGATGAAGGATTTTTACAAATTTTAGAAAACGCTTCTTTGTCGGGAGTCAATGTCAATTTAATGATAACGGGACATCCCGATAAACTTCTCGCTTGGTGGGTGGCTCAAACTTATTTTGAAACTCTGCTTAAAGCGGGCGTGAATATTTATTTATATCAAAAAGGTTTTCTGCATAGTAAATTCTGCATTATAGACGGAAGCATTGTCTCATGCGGAACTTGTAATATGGATGTTAGAAGTTTTTATTTGCATTACGAAATGAACGCCGTTATTTACGATTCGGAAATTTCCAAAAAATTTGAAAATATATTCAAAAAAGATATTTTAAATTCGCATAAAATAACCGCCGAAGAATACGCCAAACAACCCGTTTTAGTTAGGTTAAGGAATTCCGCTTGTAGAATAATAGCGCCTGTTTTATAATAAAGTTCTTATAGATTGTTTTATTTAGAATTTTATAAATTTGATAAAACGAAATAAACTCCTACGAAAATAAAATTATAGGAGTTTATTAATTCGTTATATTAGTTATACTAACTTTTTTTATTAACGAAAATAAATTTCATAAAACTTGCATATACAAATATAACAAGTATTATGGCTATAAAACTTTCTATTAAAACAAAAGTTTGTAAAAAAGGCATAGGATGTCCAAGATTATTAAAACAAACCATAGACTGCTTTAAAGCGATAGCCGTAATAACAAACGGGAAAGTAAACGATGCAAAACTTGGATAAAACTGTAATTTGATATATTTAATAAGTTGCGCCAATGCAAATATATAAAGTATAGTCGATACTATAAGCATAACGACTAAAAATATAAACGCCTTTGGATTAACCGACTGAATATATCCAGCTATGCATAAACTCATAGGCGCGCCGTATATACATATAAGAGGTTTAGCGGGTTCTGGTATTTCCTTATATTTTATATATCGAATACTAACTAAAATCAATAATAAAATAAGCGCTACAAATCCAAACCAAAAACAGGCAGTTCCTATTTTAAGTTGATTGTAAGCGGGAGCCGTAACCGATGCCGCGACTATTCCCACATATACTATATAATAGCTTGCGAATACTTTTTTTATATCAAGCTTTGCTATAAATTTTATTGTAAAATATATTATAAGCGCTATATGTAAAACGATTGCAAAAATCCATATATAAAATGCGACTTGTCCTATAAAAGGTTTTGCATAAACGGTAAGAAGCATAAGCGCCATTGGAAAAGTTCCAGAAACTGACGCCATTATAGGATTTTCCATATCTTTTTTTACATCTTCAAAACATAAAATTAATTTAAGTATTACGAGTATAAGTAAAAATACCGCCAATACTCCGCAAATATATCTTACATTTTCCGAATAGCTTTGAAGCAAGTTCCCAAGAGCGGATACGCCGAGCATAAGTCCGCAAATTGGAATCGGGACTTTTTTAATTACATCTTTCATATTTTTCAACCAACCTTAAATATCAAATGTCCGCAATCTTTCTTCTTTCGCCAGGTTCGTCAACTTCGTCTATATTTTTTATTCCAAGTTCTCTTGAAATTATTTGAGCCACTTTCCAAGCGCAAAGTCCCGTATAGTAAATGCATTGCTCTTTATGTTCGCCTTGCCCCATATTAAATTCTCTGGTAAGAACTCTGCAGCAAATTGCATTTTTACCGTTATGTTCTTTGAACCATTCATGAAGCTCATGCGTTAATTCCAAACATTTTATGCTTTTTGGGTCTGTTGGTCCCGCTTGTTCCGTTCTTCCAAAAAACATTCCGAGAGCCAATATTCCTCCATTTAAAGCTCCGCACATACATCCCGACTTTCCCGCGCCAACCGCCATACCAGATGCCATCGCTATAACCTCGTCTGGCACATCAAGTTTTAATTCGTCTTTTATTGTGCTTATGAGCGCTTCGCAGCAATAATAACCTCCTTTGAATCTTCTATCGGCTTCTCTTTGAATCGCTCTTGGACTTATTTCTGTTACTCCTATAGTCATAATATTTCTCCTTAAAAATAAAATTTATAATTAATATTGTTTTTTTAAACTGTTTTTTCTAATGTATTTTTTATCAAATTAGATATTGATTCCTATAATCTCACGGATTACTTAATTTTTAGATATGAGGAAAAGCTAACGCATTGAAAAGTAGAATAAGTATTTTACAAGATTTGACGAAAAATAATTCATTCATAATTTTTCCTATCAATTTTATAATCGAATTATAACAAATTTATAAAAAATAGCAATAGTTAATTTATTATTCTCTGCTTATTTTTTATAATCTAATTTCATATTGACTGTATTTTAATATAATCCTTGAAAATTATAAATTCTATGTTATAATCGTAAAATCAAAAAATAAAAAAGGTTCTAAAACAGATGGAAAAAATTGAAGAAATAAATAAAATTATCGATTCCAATA
>NZ_SJDU01000113.1 GCF_005518285.1 Brachyspira catarrhinii
AGTTTTAATTTCAAAATATATTTCAAATATCTTTTCAAATTTTATTCCGATTAATAATATATTATTAAAAACTTTTAACGGTTTGCTCGGCAATCAATATTTGATTATTACGACAGTATCGATTATTTGCGCGTCCGTTTTTAAGAATATTTTTAACAAAATAAATTTATCGCAAGAAATAGGAACTTTTTTTATTTATTTATTCTTTTTTGTCATAGGATGTCCAGCTTCTTTAAACGAAATAATAAAAAATTCTCCTCTTTTATTCGTTTTTTGTTTGATAGCTATTTTTATAAATATGGCTTTCACTTTGGTTTTCGGTAAAATATTAAATTTTAATTTGGAAGAAATTATATTGTCATCGAATGCGAATATAGGAGGACCGACAACAGCAACGGCTATGGCTATATCTAAAGGTTGGGTGGAGCTTGTAGGACCTATAATGCTTGTCGGCATTTTTGGATACGCTATCGGAACATATTTTGGAGTTTTAATCGGCAATTTATTGATATGATTTTATTATTTAAGGAAGCTAATAATATTTTTAATGCGGATTTTTACGCGGTTGACATTTTTCGATATAGTTATATTCTATAATTAACAGTTTATGATTTCGTTAAATGAAGCTTTTGAAAAAATTGAGATATTCGGAAATATCAATCCTAAAACTATGGAATATTTAAAAGGATTTTCCAATTTAAAAAAATATAAAGAAAAAGAACATATTTTTATGGATAAAGACGAAGTTATAAATATATATATTATAGTTCGCGGGAAAGCCTCTCTTTATAAATTAAGCAATTTCGGAGATAAGAAAGTAATTTTTATATTTGATAAAGGAAAAATATTAAACGAACATAGTTTGCAAGATATTAAAGTTTCCATTAACTGCGAAGTTTTGGAAGATTCGGTTATATTGTCGATTCCGTCAAAAGTTTTAATAAAAGCGATGGAAAACGATTTTTCGCTTTCAAAATATATGCTTAATTTAATGTCTTTAAATATAAGAAGACTTTACAGACAATTACAAAACACTACCGCGGATTTTAAATGTGAGAAAAAATTGGCTTCAAAATTGCTTAAATTGGCTAAAGATAACGGAATAGCTTGCAAAAATATAGTCAAAATAAATATTCCATTAACGGTGACTTATCTATCCGAGATGATAGGAGCGAGAAGAGAAACCGTTTCAAGGCAGATAAATAAATTATCAAAATTGAATCTTATAGAATTTAAAGGCAATAATATTTTTATTAAAGATATAGATAAATTAAGAGATTATTTTTACGACATGTGATTTATATCACAGACAATTTTTTTTATTTTTTTTATTATTTGTCTATAAACGAACGGAGGTTATAAATGGGATATAAGTTGCAAAAATCGGATATGCAAAAAGTATTCGACAAATTGAAAGAAAAATATATCGTCTACGCTCCAAAACTTTTTGAAGGAACGGGAACTTTCTCCGATACGAATATAGTCCGATACGATAATATTTCAAATATGGAAGAAATCGAATTTGAAAAAAAATCTGATTATTCTTTCAAAGAGGCTATTTTGCCTATAACTCAAACCTTATTTTATTTTACCGAAAACGAAATTAAAGAAGCGGATATTGAAAGAAATAAAGGAGCGATTATATTTTTAAGAAGCTGCGATTTGCATGCTATAAAAAGATTAGACCAAATATATTTAAAAAACGGTTTTGAAGATTATTATTATAAACGATTGAGAGAAAATATTAAATTCGTTTTGATAGGATGCGAAAAATCTTTTGAAAATTGTTTTTGCGTCAGTATGAACAGCAATAAAACCGAAGAATACGATTTAGCCTTTAATATCAAAGACGATTATTTTGAAATAGACTGCAAAGATAAAGAATTTGAATCTTTATTCTATTCTTACGAGAAATTAGAAGTAGTTCCAAACTATGTAAAAGAAAACGATATTAAAGTTAAAGTTCCAGATAATTTGAGTTTGGATATTTACAAATCTTCAATGTGGGAAGAATACGATGGCAGATGTATAAATTGCGGAAGATGTAATTTTGTATGTCCGACTTGCTCTTGCTTTACTATGCAGGATATATTTTATACCGATAACGGAAAAGTAGGAGAGAGGAAAAGAGTTCATGCATCATGTATGGTTGACGAATATACGGATGTGGCTGGAGGCGGCGCTTATAGAAAGAAGAATGGAGAGAGAATGCGTTTTAAGGTTATGCATAAGGTATTCGATTATAAAAAAAGAAACGGATACTTTATGTGCGTAGGTTGTGCGAGATGCGACGATGTTTGTCCAGAATATATATCTTATTCTAATTGCATTAATAAATTGGAAAACGGAATGAAGGAGGTTTTGTCAAAATGAGAAGTAACAACGAATATGCGCCTTTTTTATCGGAAATTTTGGATATTAAAAAACATACAGATATCGAATATACTTTTAAAATGTCTTATGACGGAAAAGTAAAAGCGGGACAATTCTTCGAGGTTTCAATTCCTAAATTTGGAGAAGCTCCGATTTCAATAAGCGGTATAGACGATAACAGCGTTGATTTAACTATAAGAAAAGTCGGCAAAGTGACAAACGAAATATTTGAAAAGTATGTCGGAAATAAACTATTCATGCGCGGTCCTTACGGAAACGGATTCGATGTGGATATTTATAAAAATAAAGATATCGTAATAATCGCGGGAGGAACGGGAGTATCGCCAGTCAGAGGAGTCATAGATTATTTTAGCGAACATAAAAACGAAAGAAAAGATATGACGGTTATTATAGGATTTAAAAGTCCGAGCGATATTTTATTTAAAGAAGATATTGACAGATGGAATAAAAATATGAATCTTATTTTAACCGTAGACGGAGCTAACGAGGGATATAAAGAAAATATAGGGCTTGTCACAAAATATATTCCAGATTTGAAAATAAACGATATTAACGAAACTGTGGCTATAGTGGTAGGTCCTCCAGCCATGATGAAATTCTCCATAATGGAACTTGAAAAGATAGGATTCAAAGAAGAAAATATTTGGGTTTCTTACGAAAGAAAAATGTGCTGCGGAATAGGAAAATGCGGACATTGTAAAATAGACGATGTATATATATGTTTGGACGGTCCCGTATTTAATTATGTTAAAGGAAAAACTTTAGTAGATTAAGGAGCGAATATGCTTGATATAAATGTAAAAAAACTTAAAAAGAACGCTTTTAGAATAACGAAAGAAAGAGGATTAACCGCTTCAAGAATAAGAGTTCCAGGCGGGCATTTGAATGTTAAATATTTCGATATAATAAAAAATATAGCGGATAACTACGGAAACGGAACTATACATATTACGGTTCGTCAGGGTTTTGAAATTCCAGCAATAAAAATGGAAGATATGCCGAAAGTTAACGAACTTATTCAGCCTATTATAGAAGGATTGCATATTAATCAAGACGAGCATGGAAAAGGCTATACTTCTTCGGGAACGAGAAATATATCGGCATGCATAGGAAACAGGGTTTGTCCTTTCGCCTGCTACGACACTACGACTTTCGCTCAAAAAATAGAAAAAGCTGTATTTCCAAACGATTTGCATTTTAAAATAGCTTTAACTGGATGTCCGAACGATTGCGCTAAAGTTAGAATGCATGACTTTGGGATTATTGGAATGACTCATCCTCAATACGAAAAATATAGATGCATAACATGTAAGGCTTGCGTAAAATCATGCAAAAGAAAATCGGCAGATGTGCTTAAAGTAGTTAATTATAAAATAGAGAGAAACCATAAAGGATGCATAGGATGCGGAGAATGCGTTTTGCAATGTCCGATGCGAGCTTGGACAAGAAGCGATAAAAAATATTACAGGCTTACCATAATGGGAAGAATGGGCAAAAAGAATCCGAGACTTGGAGAAGATTTTATAAAATGGGTTGACGAAGAGAGCATAATAAAGATTATACTTAATACTTACGAATATGTAAAAAAATATATAGATTTAACCGCTCCAGGAGGAAAAGAACATATAGGCTATATAGTGGATAGAACGGGATTTGAAGAGTTTAAAAAATGGGCTTTAAAAGATGTCAAATTGCCCGAAATAGCCGAAGTGTTTACTCCTATTTATTGGAAAGGCGTTCATTATGTTTAAATATTTCAAAATATTAAAATAGATTTCACGATATGTATAAAAGTATCATTTTTAAAAATTTCCTTAACTTTAAGGATATCGTAATCTATGCGATGTCCTCAAAGTTAATTACGGTTAATTATTTATTAATTTTTTCGTTTTGTTAATGCATAATTCCAAAAATAAATCCCATTCTCCAAAAGTTCTATCCATAACTTCCGATTCCAATCCCAACTCTTTGATTTGATTTACTATATCTTTAGAAATTTCGTTTTTATAATGAAAAGATTTCGATATTAATATTGGAACGATTAAAATTTTTTTATTTAATTTTATAAGTTTATTTTTAATTTCGTTTATTCCTATTCCTTTGGCAAAAGTCATGGTTATATAGGATTCGTTTTCCAAATATAATTTATATCCGAGCATTCCGTAAGCCGAGTTGGAATGATGTTTTCCGCCATGCCCTACAAACAAATAAGTATAATCGTTTTTATGAAATTCTTTTTTAATTATAGAAACTATATTATCGTAATCTTCTGGAGTCGAAAGAGACGATTCTCCGTATTTTATTACCGAAAAATCTTTTTTGAATTTAGTCGTAGTATGAAAGCCTTTGCTATAATCTTTATTTTGCAAAATAACTATCGGAGATATGTATATTTTTTCGATATTTTTATTTTTTAATTCTTTTAATCTACTTTCTATAGTAGGAAAGATTTCTTCGTTTAATATCATTTTTCTTATAGCGCTCGAACTATAAGCGTCAGTTATATGGAAGTCTTTAAATTCGTTTTCAAATTTTTTAATTATATTGGCATACATTTCTCTCGAGTCGTCATAATTGCTTGTCCCATGAAATAATAATATTATGCTTTTTTTACCCATAAAATCTCCAAATATTTTTTATTTTATCTTCACTTTGCCAATTTTACTTTTATTTTTACTCGGCGATTTTGAATTTTTTAATTCGTTTATTCTCTCTCTAATTTCAATCGCTTTTTCAAATTCCAAATTATCGGAAGCTTTTTTCATTTCCTTTTCAAGCTCTATTATATAATTTTTGCTTTCTTTTTTAGGGTCAATTTTTACTTCATCGTTAAATCTTCTAAAATCAAAATGAAGTTCGTAAGAGGTTTCGACTTTATCTTCCCTCTCTATTATATCTTGTATTTTTTTTACGATTGTTTTCGGAGTTATATTATTTTCTTTATTGTATTTTATTTGTTTTTCTCTTCTTCTGTTTGTTTCGTCAATTGCAACTTTCATCGCGTCGCTAATTTCGTCCGCGAACATTATCACTCTTCCGTTTGCGTTTCTCGCCGCTCTTCCTATAGTTTGAATAAGCGTTGTCGTGTTTCTTAAAAATCCCGTTTTATCGGCGTCCAATATCAATATCAAAGAAACTTCGGGAACATCGAGTCCTTCTCTTAAAAGGTTTATTCCAACCAATACATCGAATTCTCCGAGTCGCAAATCTCTTATTATTTCAACTCTTTCAACCGTATGAATGTCGGAATGCAAATATCTCGTTCTTATGTCATGTTCGTTTAAATATTTAGTCAAATCTTCCGCCATTTTTTTTGTCAAAGTCGTTATAAAAATTCTTTCGTTTCTTTCGACTACTTTTTTTATCTCTTCGATTATTTTGTCAATCTGTCCGTCAATCGGATAAACTTCAATCTCGGGGTCAAGTAATCCAGTCGGTCTTATTATCTGCTCGACTACATGTCCGCTTTTTTTTATTTCGTATTGTGCGGGAGTGGCGCTTATATAAATTGTGTCGCCCGTTAGTTTTTCAAATTCTTCAAAAAATAAAGGACGATTATCCAATGCGGACGGAAGTCTGAAGCCGTATTTTACCAAAGTCTCTTTTCTGCTTCTGTCTCCATGGAACATTCCTCTTATTTGCGGAACGCTTACATGCGATTCGTCTATAACGGTTAAAAAATCTTCGGGAAAATAATCTATCAAACAGGCGGGACGCTCTCCTTCGTTTCTGCCCGATAAATGACGAGAATAATTTTCAATTCCCGAGCAATATCCGACTTCTTTAAGCATTTCCAAATCGTATTTTGTTCTTCCGTATAATCTTTCCGCTTCGATAAGTTTTCCTTCGCTTTGAAATTTATCGTATTGTTCTTTAAGTTCTTTTTCGATTAATTTTATTCCTTTGTTTAATTTTAGCTCTCCCGTGACGAAATGTTTAGCGGGATAAATTACTACTCTGTCTTGCTCTTCGATTTGTTTTTTCGTTATGGGATTTATTTTTGTAATTCTTTCGACAGTATCGCCGAAAAATTCTATTCTTATAACTTCGTCCGAATACGCGCTCATTATTTCCAAAGTGTCGCCGATTACTTTGAATTTCGCTCTCTCCAAAACATCTCTCGTTCTCTCGTATTGTATAGAAACCAATTTTTCTATTATAGCGTCTCTGTCGTATTCTCCGT